>NZ_PNDU01000624.1:0-254 GCF_005886635.1 Pseudoalteromonas sp. S558
ATAGCCTTTAACACACAATTCATTAGCAGAGTGATATTTAAACCACGAACGTCCTGTTTTCACCTATTTTTAAGACCGTAATGTGTTTTTAGCCATTGACGTTAGTGAACCCAATAGTGTACTCAAATTAAAACAATTTTTAGGTAAATCAGTAGAAGGAGACACTGATTTTCCTAAATTAAATGTTGGTAGCCAGGTTGCGAATTGGAAGGAATATAAACACACAAATAAAATGAACTCTAATTTGGCCGTTG
>NZ_PNDU01000625.1:0-543 GCF_005886635.1 Pseudoalteromonas sp. S558
GCTCTCCGAGTTAAAGCCGGAAGTCATTTCCGTACATTAGACGCCGCAGAATCGCTCGCAGCGGCTAATAAGCGTGTAAGTAATATTCTGGCTAAGAATGACATTACAAGCCAAGGCAATGTCGAACAGAGCTTACTCAGTGATGATGCTGAAAAAGTATTGGCTTCGCAAGTTGCAAAATTTGCCACTGATTTAGCACCACTGTACAGCGATGGAAACTACCAAGAGGCATTAAGCCAATTAGCAGGCATTCGTGAGAGTGTTGATAACTTTTTTGACAATGTCATGGTAATGGCCGACGATGAAGCGGTTAAGCAAAACCGTCTTGCGCTTTTAAGCCAGCTTAGCGGGTTATTTTTAGAAATTGCAGATATTTCTGTATTACAAAAATAACAGCTTATATCTATTTAAAAAGCCAGCATTATGCTGGCTTTTTAGTATTCACTGTATGCAAAGGATACAAATGATGATCTCTATAAAACGAATTTTAACGTTAGCAATGGCTGGGTTACTTACGGCCTGTACCAGCCAAATTTCGATTAA
>NZ_PNDU01000626.1:0-243 GCF_005886635.1 Pseudoalteromonas sp. S558
CAAAACGAGTACATTATTCGTAATGAAACACTAGATCAACACAATGATAAATTAGAAAAAGATTTAGATAGAAAAACATCAAAATTAAGCCAAGCTATGATGGATTGGCAACAACAAAAATAAGAGCCAGAAAAACAAAAAAATGTCCTCACCCATCAAATCGATTAACGCCGTAGCACTGAACTTGAACTATTAACAAAACAAACTGAATTAGAGCGTTATGAAGAAGAATTAAGTCTTGCT
>NZ_PNDU01000627.1:0-216 GCF_005886635.1 Pseudoalteromonas sp. S558
ATTTATATAAGTACTCTGATTATTGCCAAAATATTTTTGAGCGCTATGTTATTTATGCTGATTTTTGGAGTCACGATCAAGAGTATCGAGACAAAGAAACAGGGCAATTATTCGACCGTTCGGCATTAAACGCTGAACTTGAATAAATAGAAAAAGCAGCAGGCATTTCTAACCCGAATGATTTTCGTAATGAGATAGTAAATTTTGTACTGCGTG
>NZ_PNDU01000628.1:0-458 GCF_005886635.1 Pseudoalteromonas sp. S558
GCGTTAGAGACAAATCTACCTGTACGTGCGGCACGTGGGTATACTTCGCATAGATAGACTTTGCCATCTTTAACCGCAAACTGTGTATTCATCAAACCAACTCCGCCAAGTTCAAGTGCCATATCAGTTACTTGCTTACGCATCACATCTTGCACTTCTTGCGTTAGCGAGTGAGCTGGTAATGAACATGCTGAGTCACCAGAGTGAACGCCTGCTTGTTCAATATGCTCCATGATGCCGCCAATAATCACTTGCTCGCCGTCGCAAATTGCGTCAACGTCAACTTCTAACGCGTTATCTAAGAAACGGTCTAGTAATACTGGCGCTTCATTTGATGCAGATACGGCGTCGGTCATGTAACGACGCAAGTCTTGCTCATCGTATACAATTTCCATCGCACGACCACCTAATACGTACGAAGGACGTACTACCAGTGGGAAACCAATTTCAACTGATTT
>NZ_PNDU01000629.1:0-261 GCF_005886635.1 Pseudoalteromonas sp. S558
GCAAGTATGTCTTAAAAATATGGGTAATCGTCACCCCGATAACTTATCGGGCGGGCAGCAAGCCCGTGTTGCATTATTACGTATGCTGCTGAGCGAACCTAAAGCCATGTTACTCGACGAACCCGATAGCAACCTCGACACCCAACTGCGTGTTGATACACGCGAACACGAATTTAGCCAAATCCGCGATCATAAGCTACCAGCAATTATGTAAACTCAAGACCATAGCCACGCCGACGCTGCAAGTGCCAAACAAATAAC
>NZ_PNDU01000630.1:0-445 GCF_005886635.1 Pseudoalteromonas sp. S558
CATTGTTGTTATCTAGGGCACCAACAACGTCTTCTTGCGTTAGGTTATAAGAAAGAAGCTTAGATTTATCTACATTTACTTGGTACTGCCTAACAATACATCCAAAGGAGAGTACATCAGAAACACCATCGACAGGCATAACGAGTAATTTTACTACCCAATCATTGAGACTCCTGAGTGCCATAGCATCATAGCCTGCATCTTTATCTGAAATAAGAAGGTACTGAAATACTTGGCCTAGCCCTGAGGTGTTTGGCCCCATTTCGGGTGTGCCGACACCTTCTGGTATCAGTTCTTTTGCGGCTTGAAGACGCTCAAATACAAGTTGTCTTGCAAAGTAAATGTCGGTGCCTTCTTTGAAAACAACCGGGACGCCAGACAAGCCTGTTTTAGAAATTGAGCGCACTTGTTCTACATCAGGTAAGGCATACATGACCGCTTCAAT
>NZ_PNDU01000631.1:0-399 GCF_005886635.1 Pseudoalteromonas sp. S558
TGTGGTGAAGCTTATAAACGATATTCACGCTATGTTTTCTCCTCAAACTAAAGCGAAAGGTTTATCGTTAGTTTTAGACTGCCAGTTAGAAAAATCCTATTTTACGCGATTAGATTTAACGCGAGTAAAACAAATTCTTATTAATTTATGTGCTAATGCCATTAAGTTTACTCATAAAGGGCAAGTAACTATTGGTGTTAGTAAAACCGAGCAAGCGTTAGTCTTTTCGATTAAAGACACTGGGATTGGCATGAGAGCATCTCAACTTAAACTTATTTTTGAGTGTTTTAGCCAAGCAGATAACAGTATTAGTCGACGTTTTGGTGGCACAGGACTAGGTTTGAGCTTGTCGCAGCAATTAGCGGCGATGATGGGTGGCTACATAAGTGTGCAGAGTGA
>NZ_PNDU01000632.1:0-421 GCF_005886635.1 Pseudoalteromonas sp. S558
GACCGTACTCACCGGCACGTGCTGCCTCAATCGCCGCATTAAGTGCAAGTAAGTTAGTTTGCTCAGCGATACAACGAATAACGTCTAAAATACTACCAATTGAGGCGCTGTCTTTGTGTAGTTTATTAATAACACTGGATGCTTCATCAACTTCGTAAGCGAGTTGTGCAATGGTTGCTTTATTTTGATTTGAAATACCTTTAACGCGTTCAGCTTCTTTATCGGCATTTTTGATTTCGCCTAGTGCTTGTGGAGCACTGTTGCTCACTGTTTGAGAAGTACTGCTCATTTCAGTGGTTGCGGTTGCCGCTTGCTCTACTTGCGCTTGTTGATTACTAATCGCTTTGCGTGATTCACCGGTAATTGTTGAGGGTTGCGCAGAAGCGGCAGCAAGTTGTTTTGTACGCGAAATAATAGCTTT
>NZ_PNDU01000633.1:0-260 GCF_005886635.1 Pseudoalteromonas sp. S558
CCTACGCCAGGTTCATAGCCCCAAAGCGGGTCTTGCTGACCTACACCGCGAATAAACGCAGTGATGGTAGAGTTAGTGCCTCGGCTTGAGTGTAGCGTAGTGTTTGGTGAAAACTGCTGTACTTCAGTCATTACGCTGATGCCGGTTTCTGCTAATTCATGTGCGCCAATTGAGGTTACGGCAACCGGAACTTCTTGTAAGTTTTCAACGGTTTTGCGAGCGGTTACTTCTATTCGCTCTAACTCTGATTTTTTTACTTT
>NZ_PNDU01000064.1:0-31906 GCF_005886635.1 Pseudoalteromonas sp. S558
TATTTTTCTCCAGCCAGAAATTCTCAGTGGAAACAAGGCGAATTTACGCGTCAATAGCTAGCCTATTGCAAGTAAATTCAACGCAGTTAGCGCTGATAATAGCTGCTGGAGATAGATTTATTATCCAGAGTTCAGGTTATTTAGCTTTTAGTTAGAACAACTAAATTTTCATTGTGTTTATCAGTAATAAGAAAACTCAATACCTCTGTTTAATAAATTTACTGACCTATTGCAGTAAATTTAATTCAGTTAACATCGAAAATAGCGGTTTGTAATCGATTTATTATATTGAGTTGAGTTTAGGTTAAGTACTAATCAATAATAAATGCACGCAACTGGGCATATTTATAATAACCTTAGTCGCACTATTTGGTAGGGATAAGCTTACATTGTTAAGGCCACCTATCACTCATACTCTTTACGGATATAAATGATAGGCAGTGTTCAAGTATTACTAAACAGTTTTCTTGAGGCGGTATAAACTAATCGACTAAAAACGGAAAAGTCGTCTTACGCCAACCAGTGGTAATAACAATAATGCATACCAAGGAAAGCTCGCTGAATTGCGCTCATACACTTCCGCTTCAGGAGGAGCACAACTCTCTACTGTACCGTTCACTAATGGTGTAAGTTTTACAGCAACCGCCACGCTTTCAAATTCAGTTTTGCCGTTAATATCAGTGACAACACCACCTAAAGAATTACGTTTTTCAACGGTTTTAGTCGCTACACCAAATATTTCATTATTTTCGTTGATAACTTTAGCTTCTGCCATAGTATAAGCGAATGTCGTTTCACCATCCGCTTCAAAACACGGCAATAAGTCATTAAGATTCGTGATTTTATCATCACCAATTTTGTAAACAAATGCTTCTTTACGTCGAGAGCTATTTGATGCACCCACTTCGCCTTCGCCAACAATGTAGCCTTTGTTATTTATATCATTACCAAAAGAGCTTGAGCTTGAAAAGTAATCTGTGGGAAATACTGTGTCACCTGTTTTTATATCATGATAGAAAAACTTATTACGAAGGGTACCTTCAATGCGTTTAACTGCAAACCCTGTAATAACATTACTCTCATTTATAGCCAATGATTTACCACCTTGCCAATCATCTTCTTGATTAACAAATGCAACAACGGCTTTATCTTTAAAATACGTTGGCATTGTTAAAATAGTACTGTCTTTTTTATAGTAACGAACATTAGAAGAACCAACTGCAATACCATTTTTATTCAATGCATTAGCAGTACTTGTAAATGCAAAATCGTCGTCATCTTTAGGAGTAAGTTCCAACCCTAAGATTTCAGTTGATACTATGTTCAAAGCGCTATCAAGCTGCCATTTAACAGCACGCTTGTCAAATACCCCCGAAGTAACAGATGTATTTAGCACATAAACACATACTGATGTAGGCTCATCCTTATTGTCGCATCTATCAGTAATATTCTCTTGTCGATCTTCTGCTATTGCTGTGGAAATATTACCAACAACGGTATAACCATTTGCCGTTTTTACAATATCGTTAGCACGGCTCGTGCCACCGTATTCATTAAATTCAGGTGTCAAAGGTACACGCACACCATCAGCACTAACAACGATTCCTCGTTCAATAAATTCATGGGTAAACCAGCTTTCAGCTTCAGTTTTACCATCAGGCGTGAATGATACTTTATCATAAGGCGCACTTCCCCAGCCAACCGTAACACCATCTTCACTTACTGCGTTATAGATATTGGTAGTGGAACGCGTTAGGCCATCGTAATCAACAGAAGCGATATCAAATAGTGGCTGCTCTATGACATTGCTATCTTTGAAATTAACTGCAATCAAAGAGTTAAGCTTTTGGTATTCAAAGTTTCTTGAAAGTGATGATAAAAATCTTACCATGAAACTGTGGGCATCTGGATTAGTGTTTATGGCATCTTTCTTTTCAATGTCATCCAGCGTAAATGTGATTACTTTATCGCTTAACTCATATGCATCTTTTTCATTATTGTAAGCTGTTTTTATTACACTTTCTGTAAAATCAATATAGCTAATATCAATCGGCAACTTGTAAACACCATTTGCAAGACCGATAACATGGCCATTTTCACTCACATCGCTTATATAAGAATGTTTAGCGCCTTCAACTGCACCTAATTCGCTTAATTGATATGTTGCGCTCATTGCTGATGTGCTCAGGGTCGCTAAAACACTGGCAGCGAGTAATTTATATTTCATTTTTATCCTTACTACTGATTCTGTAATTCTTCAAGTTCTTCCCAGCGCTCTAGGGCGGCTTCAAGGTCAGACTCAAGTTGTGCTAAATGGTTCAACGCTTTCGTTGTTACATCACTGTTTTGCTTGAAAAAGTCAACGTCACTAACAACCGCTTGTTGAGTTTCAATTTCAACTTCAAGTTGTTCCATTTTATTAGGCAGTTGTTCTAATTCAAGTTTTAATTTGTACGTTAGTTTATTTCCTTTATTCTCTACTTTTACAGACGTCACCGGTGCCGACTTTTCATTTTTTTTTGTTAGCTGCGGTGTTTGTTTCTCTTGCTCTGCTAAGTAGCTAACATAAGCTTCATAGTCACTGTAACCACCTACTATATCAGTTACTTTACCATTTCCTTCAAATGCCCAAACACTTGAACACGTATTATCAATAAACTCACGGTCATGACTTACAATCAGCACAGTGCCTTGATATTGATTAATTATGTCCTCTAACAACTCAAGTGTTTCAATATCCAAGTCATTCGTTGGCTCATCAAGTACCAAAATGTTTGATGGTTTTAAAAATAGTTTAGCGAGTAATAATCTGTTTTTCTCACCGCCAGAGAGTGCTTTTACTGGCGTACGGGCACGAGCTGGCGGGAATAAAAAGTCTTGTAGGTAACCTAAAACATGACGTGAGCGACCGCCCATCATCACTTCTTGTTTACCTTCAGCAACGTTATCTTGTACTGTTGCTTCTTCATCTAACTTTTCACGATATTGGTCAAAATAAGCAAATTCTAAATTAACACCTTGTTTAGTTATGCCATTATCTGGCACTAAATCACCAAACATTAATTTTAATAGGGTTGTTTTACCAATCCCATTTGGGCCAACTAAACCTATACGGTCACCGCGCATAACAAGCGTAGAGAAGTCATTTACAATGACTTTGTCTTTGAATGCATGACATAGATTTTTAGCTTCAAACACTAACTTACCAGAGCGGTCTGCCGTTTCGATATTAAAGTCAGTTTTACCAACTTGATCGACACGTTGTTTTCGTTCATTACGCAACTGTTTTAATTCGCGGACCCGCCCTTCATTACGTGTTCTTCGTGCTTTAACACCCTGTCGGATCCATGTTTCTTCTTCTGCTAAACGTTTATCGAACAATGCATTTTGAGCTTCTTCAACTTTTAAATCATGCGCTTTTTGTTCTAAATAAGTCGCGTAATCACCAGGGTAGGATATAAGTTTACCGCGATCCAAATCTAAAATACGCGTAGCAACAGCACGAATAAACGCACGGTCATGCGATATAAATACAATACCGCCTTTAAATTCTTTTAAAAACTGCTCAAGCCACATAACACTTGCCATGTCTAAGTGGTTTGTTGGCTCATCAAGAAGTAATAAATCAGGCTCACTAACAAGTGCACGAGCAAGTGCCACCTTACGTAGCCAACCACCTGAAAGAGACTCAAGTTTAGCGTCTGGTGTTAACTCTAATTGAGTTAACACTAATTGAATTCGGCTATCAAAGCGCCAGCCATCTGCAGCTTCTAATTGGTTTGATAAACGCTCAAGTTTGTTTAATAACTTATCATTACACTCTGTTTGTAACTCATTACTTACATGGTGAAAATCAATAAGCAAATTAGCAATTTCTGGCATACCTTGCGCAACGTAATCAAATACTGTTCCACTTGCACCTTTTGGTGGATCTTGCTCTAAGCGTGAAATTCGTATTCCGCCAAGCTGATTTATTTCACCATCATCTAAAACAACTTGGCCATCAAGTACTTTTAATAACGTTGATTTACCCGCGCCATTTCGGCCAACCACACACACTCGCTCGCCACTTTCAATTACAGCATCAGCTTTGTTCAACAAGGCGTGTGTACCAAAGGCAAGTTGTGCTTTTAAAATTCTAATTAAATCCATAATTCTTATTTGCTCTTATTCTGTTTGCGCTAAAAATTCACGCACACTGTGTGAGGTAAAAGGCCAAAACAACTGTTCGCCATGTTCACTTTTTAATACAGGAATACTGATTTGATACTCAGCTATAAGCTGCTCATCAGTCATAATATCGATTAGTAATAACTCACTAGTATCACTAAGTACCTCAGTGATAAGTTGCTCAGCTTGTTCACATAAATGGCAACCATCCGTGTGATATAAAACCCATTTAGCCATGCGTAATTAACCAGCTATTATGGATTTTTTTATTGCGCTTAAAATCGGGTGATAATGTTTTATCTGAAATATTAACGGCTTTTAAACCTAAACCAATCAGCCCTACTTCATCCATCACAAAGCCACGTTTGTTATTAGAAAAAATTAAAGTACCCGATGGGCTTAAAATCTTTTTAACCCAAGTTAATAATTTAATATGATCGCTCTGTACATCAAATGCATCTTTCATACGCTTTGAATTTGAGAACGTTGGAGGGTCTAAAAATATTAAATCGTATTGCGCGGTTGCATGTTCTAACCATTTTAAGCAGTCTGCTTGTTCAAAACGGTAACGTGTATTATTGATACCATTTAAATCAAAGTTATCTTGGCCCCATTTTAGGTAGGTTTTTGATAAATCGACTGTAGTAATGGCTTTAGCACCACCTAAGGCTGCATGCACAGACGCTGTGCCCGTGTAAGCAAACAAGTTTAAAAAGCGTTTATCTTTGGCATTTTCTTGAATGTAACGACGCATCAAGCGGTGATCTAAAAACAATCCTGTGTCTAAATAATCAAATAAATTGACTTTAAACTTAGCGCCAAATTCTTCAACAACCATAGTACGGTTTTGTTTAGACATAGCGGTGTATTGATCTTCACCCTTTTGTTTTTTACGCACTTTTACAGCAATATTTTCTGGGGCAATTTCAAGCTGTTGAGAGGTTAAACTGATTACATCTTGCAGGCGTTTTTCTGAGGTTTTTTCATCGATTTCTTTAGGCGCTGCGTATTCAAAAATGACCGCTGAATCACCGTAAATATCCACAGCAACATTGTACTCAGGGATATCAGCTTCATATACTCGGTAAGCATCCACTTTATTTTGTTTAAGCCAATTTTTTAAACCGTGTTTATTCTTTTTTAAACGATTTGCAAATGACGTTGAGCCTTCAAAATTAAGTGCTTTTTTATCATCTGTCGTTAGGCTTACTTGCTTATCATCTAATTGATATAAGTTTAACTCTACGTCAAGCGGGCCATTTTTAAACTTATAACGCTTAAGGCGAACTAGTTTTAAAAGTTTAAATAAGCTCTCATCCATGCCTAGTAAGGCAAGTTTCCAGTGATTAAAATGCTTTTTAAAGCCAACACCTAAATTACGGTGTAAGTCTACAAGTTCAGCCATAGAGCCAATACGCTCACCATACGGTAAGTTTGAAATGACCACACCTGGTAACTTAGCAACTGCAGTCAGTTTGGTTGCATCGCTTTGCTTAAATTTAATAACGTCATCAAGCTCAGCACGTTTTGCATTATCAATAGCTTTACTTAAAACTTGCTCATCGTAATCGTGACCAATTAACCACAATTTAGGATCGGTAATATTAGCAAGTAACTCTTCTTTTAGTTCTTTAAATTTAGCGGCTCTAAAGCTTGGCAAACGTTCAAAAGCAAAACCTTCACGGAACAAGCCTGGTGCTTCATTTCGTGCCATACCTGCGGCTTCAATTAAAATAGTCCCCGCACCACAACATGGATCAAATAAAGGCTGTTTTACATTATCAAGCCAGCCACTGCGCTTAATTAGAGCGGCTGCTAAATGTTCTTTAATCGGTGCTTTACCTTGACCTTGACGGTAACCACGTTCAGATAAACGGGGGCCAGAGTAATCAATATACATTGATACACCATAACGATTTAAACGTGCAACAACACGTACGTTAGCATCTTGCTTATCCACATTTGGGCGCTGTTCGAATAAATCATTAAAGTAATCAACTATCGCATCTTTAATTACAAGACCAGAAAACTGCGTATTTTTTAATGAATCATTTGTGCCATTGAAATCAACTGCGAATGTTTGCGTTGGCCCAAACCATTCTTGCCATGGCTGCGAACGCGCAAAGTTGTACAGGCTACTTTTGTCATCTACGCCTTCTTTTTCTTCAATAAGCATAAGCACACGCGTAGCAAAACGACTTGATAAACAAACCTTTTGCGCTAGTAATGAGTCAGCCTCAAAACGAACTGAACCCACAGTTTGCTTAGACACCGTTGCGCCAAGCTCTGTTAGTTCATCAACCAATAAATTTTCGATTCCGATAGAAGTAAGTGCGATAAATTGCAAAGTAGTAACCCTTAATAGCTAATTGCGCAGGATTATATCATAGGTTGGCATACAAACACGCCATAAACACGTGCATATAAGGTAAATTTGGTTAGGCGGTTTGGCTTTGATATTGCTGATTTAAGATAGGGTGTACGCGGTTATTTAAAATACGGATAACTTCAAACTGTGTTAATGATAAATTTTCATCCAGTTTAAAGTCCTCACTCAGATTTAAACAAATAGAAGCATCAGGGCAATGCTCCACAATAAGAAAGTCACCCGATTGTGCTTTAGATGTTAATTTTACAATTGCTTCAACACTAGGATCTGAGCCAGTATACTCTTTAAAAAACCAGCTTTTAGCTAAAACTGGCTTTAAATGATATTTTACTGCGGTTGCATTAAGCGATATTTGGCATATTTTTGCAGGACTCCACACGTTAAAGCCTACTAAATAGTTATATACTTGCTCGTAAAACGCGGCATCCTCCACGCTAAAGTAAGGGTTTTTAAATGCAGAGTCGGTTAATAACCTTAGTTTATAGGGGGTGCACAACTGCATATCGTCATTTAAATCAAGCAGTAAGCGATTTTTATCGGCACAAGTAATCCATTGCCATTGCTTTGATGCTTGTAACATATAACCCCCCTTACTTAAGTGATGTAATTAAAATAATACAATAAGCTTAGAGTATAACTGCTTTTAACCATTATATAAATATTTACTTAGAACATTTATCGAACGATCAAAAGCTTAGATAGCAGATCCTTATAAGCCATTTACAATTGATTTTACCAATTGTGGGCCTTTATAAATAAACCCGGTGTAAATTTGCACTAAATCTGCTCCGGCATTTATTTTCTCCTTTGCCGATAGCGCATCATCAATACCACCGACGCCTATTATTGGCAGTTGCCCGTGAGTTAAACGTTTTAACTCACCCACCACGTGCGTAGAGCGCTCTTTTACTGGATGTCCTGATAACCCACCGGCTTCATCAGCATATTGCTGACCAATCACTGCGCTTCGCTCTAACGTGGTATTAGTGGCAATCACACCATCAATCTTATTGTTAATTAAAGATTCACTTACTTGCTCAATTTGGATCTGATCCAGATCGGGCGCAATTTTGACAAGCATTGGGACTTGTTTATTATATTTTGCGATTAAATCTAACTGTTCATTTTTCAAACTTTGTAATAAATCATCCAGCGCCGCACCGTACTGAAGATCACGAAGGCCTGGGGTATTGGGCGATGAAATATTCACTGTGATATACGAAGCATGTTCAAATATTTTGCGCATACAATGAATATAATCATCCTTACCTTGTTCATTAGGCGTATCTTTATTTTTGCCAATATTAATGCCTAGTATGCCATTGTATTTTGCCGCTTTTACATTGGCGACTAAGTTATCAACACCTTTATTATTAAAACCCATTCTATTGATGATCGCATTTGACTCTGGCAACCTAAAAATACGCGGCTTATCATTTCCTATTTGAGGACGAGGTGTAACGGTACCTACTTCAATAAAGCCAAAGCCCATTTGGCTAAAGGCATCAATACACTCAGCGTTTTTATCAAGCCCTGCTGCAAGTCCCACTGGATTTTTAAATTCAAGGCCTAAAAAATTAACAGGCTTGTCTGCAACATTTTGTGACCATGCGGCTTTTAAAGGGGTATGTGCAAAGCGACGAAGATTATTGAGGGCAAACTCATGGGCCCACTCCGCATCACGAGTGAACATAAACCGGCGAGCTAAATCATAAAACATCAAGATAATCCTCTAATAAATAACAGACAAAAAAATACCTCAGACAAGGCTGAGGTATTGTATAACAATTTTAATGATTAACTTATTATTTACGAAAGAAATAATAACCCAAATACTAAATTATTTAACAGATGTATCGCAATTATGGCTTAATAACATCAGTTCACGCAACGCTACAGAAAACTTAGCGAAATCGTGACTTTGCGATGTTTTAAATTCAGCCAGCATTTGCTTCCAACGTAGAAGCAGTAATTCTTGGCTATCCATCCACTGATCAATTTGACTATCTACATCGCTATCGTCACCTTCAAAGCTATTTAATACAACTTCAGATAACGTACGTTGTTGCCAATCTAATTCTTCACGGTAAGAAGAACGAGCAAGTGCTTGCCAGTGGTTAGCAACAGGTTGATTTGTTATTTGGTCTAAGAACCAATGTAGCCCCATTCGCGCACCTAACTTGAAGTAAGTGTTAGAAACCATTGCTATATTTCGACCTGTTTTACTTGCTACTTCAGCTAGGTCCATTACAGAGAACAAGCTTGATAACGACACAATGCGTTCAGCAATCTGACGAGGTACACCGTCTTCTATCAGTTTATTCGCTTCAATAACAATACGGTCATTTTCTTTTTCAACCATATAGTTTCCTAAGTTATCACTTAGGTCTTTAAAGGTTGGTGCAAAATGCGCAATTGCTTGTTCAATCGTTTGCGTTTTATTTCTATGGCGTAGGAACCAACGTGTAGTACGACGTACAGTACGGCGTAATTGATACAGCATTTCAGTTTGTACTGCTGACGGTATCTTATTATCTAGCGCACTAATTGATGACCAAGTATCACGCATCTCGAAGATTTCACTGGCAATTGAATAACACATTGCAATTTCAGCTTCGTTTGCACCGGTTTCTTCATGCATACGAACCATGAAGTTTAAACCCATATCGTTGACAATATTATTAGCCAACTTAGTCGCGATAATTTCTTTACGAAGCGGATGATTATTCATCGCATCGTCAAACTTCTCACGTAACGGGCGTGGGAATGACTTAACAAGCAACTGACGATAATAAGGGTTTTCAGTAATTTCATCGCTTACTAACGTCTCTTTCAATACCATTTTAGCGTATGAAACAAGCACTGAAAGCTCAGGACGAGTTAAATCTTTACCTGCTGCTGCGCGCTCAGCGAGTTCTTCATCACTAGGGATAAACTCAATTGCACGGTTTAATTTGCCCTCTTTTTCAAGTGCATGGATAAAGCGTATTTTCTCTTTAAGCGTAGAAGTACCTTTAGACTGCGTAATTGAGATGGTGTGCGTTTGACGATAGCAGTCTTTTAGCACTAACTCAGATACTTCGTCTGTCATCGAATAAAGTAATTCATCTCGTTGTTTACGTGTTAAATCACCTTCTGCAACTAAGCCATTAAGTAAAATCTTAATGTTAACTTCGTTATCTGAACACGCCACACCGCCTACGTTATCAATAAAGTCTGTGTTAACACGACCGCCTTTTTCAGCAAATTCTATTCGCCCTAGTTGGGTCGCACCTAAGTTACCACCCTCGCCTATAATTTTCGCACCTAATTCTTTACCATTTATACGTAGCGCATCATTTGCACGATCCCCTACATCAGCATCGGTCTCTTTTGAATTTTTAATGTATGTTCCGATACCGCCATTCCACAGTAAATCGAAATTCATCATTAATGACGCTTTCATTAATTCATTTGGTGTCATGCTCGCTTTTTTTGTGCCAAGCATTTTCTTCATTTCAGGGCTTAATGTAATTGATTTAGCCGCACGAGAGAAAATACCACCACCGGCAGAAATAAGGTCTTTATTATAATCTTCCCAAGAAGAACGTGGCATGTTGAATAAGCGCTCACGTTCAGGGTATGATTTTGCAGCATCTGGGTTAGGATCTACAAAAATATGCATATGGTTAAAAGCAACTTGTAAACGGATGTGTTTAGATAACAGCATACCATTACCAAATACATCACCCGCCATGTCACCAATTGCAACAACGGTAAAGTCTGTCGTCTGACAATCGATATCCATTTCACGGAAATGACGTTTTACCGACTCCCATGCACCTTTAGCGGTAATACCCATCTTCTTGTGGTCATAACCGACAGAGCCACCTGAAGCAAATGCATCGCCCAGCCAAAAATTATATTCGTTAGCAATACCGTTTGCGATATCTGAGAACGTAGCAGTTCCTTTATCGGCCGCAACCACTAAATACGCATCGTCTTCATCGTGACGTACAACATCTTTAGCTGGCACTATCTCACCGCGCTCAATATTGTCTGTAATATCTAATAGACCACGAATAAAGATTTTATAGCACTCTTGCCCTTCTTTAATAAACGCTTCGCGTTCAGTCGGTAGCTGTTTACATACAAAACCACCTTTAGAACCAACAGGTACAATTACTGTATTCTTAACTTGTTGTGCTTTAACTAAGCCAAGTACTTCAGTGCGGAAATCTTCACGACGGTCTGACCAACGAAGTCCACCACGCGCTACTTTTCCGTAACGTAAATGCACACCTTCTACGCGAGGCGAATAAACAAAAATCTCAAATGCTGGTAGAGGTAATGGCACATCCGGAATTAAGCTAGGTTGAATCTTAAATGAAACATACGATTTAAACTGCCCTTGCGCATCTTTTTGATAATAGTTGGTACGAAGTGTAGCTACAATCATATCAACGTATAAACGGATAATGCGGTCATCATCGAGGTTCGCGACATTCTCAAGTTCTAAGTAAACCTGAGCAATAAGCTTCTCTATTGTTTTTGCACTGGCGGGTGCTTTAACTGAGAATTTTTTAGCAAATAAGTTAACAATCTGCGCGGCAATATTTGGGTAGTTAGCGAATGTACTTTCAATATACGTTTGCGAGAAAGTAACACCAATTTGGCGCATGTATTTAGCATAAGCGCGAAGAATTGAAGCTTCACGTCCAGCCAAGCCACCCATAAGTACTAAACGGTTAAAACCATCATTTTCTAAGCGATTAGCCCAAACATTAGTTAACGCTGCGCGAAAACGTGCAGACACTTTGTCAAAATCAGCCATCCCTTTACTGTCTATCAGCATAGAGAAATCCATGATCCAATTAATGCGACCATCACTAGTTTTAACTGAGTAAGGTGTTTCACCCACAACACGTAAACCGAAGTTTTCAAGCATCGGCATTACATCCGATAAGTGAATTGGCTCATCTTTATGAAATAAGCTTAAGCGTACAATATTACTGTTGGCTTCTTCTTGCGGGCGATAAAAAAGCATTTCCAGCTTATTTTCATCGGTTAGTAATTCTAGTTTTTCAATATCGACAACGGCTGCGCTTGGTAAAACTTCATCTTTATATGAGCGCGCAAATGCATTGCAATATTTACGATTTAAATCGTTTCCGCGAGCTTCGCCAGCAGATTCTAGTAATGCCGATTGTAATTTATCTTCCCATGTTCGGGCAGCTTCTACTAAATTGTTTTCGATGTCTTTCACATTATATTCGATATTGTTGTCGGTCACACGAACGGTATAATGAGTACGCGCCAGTGTTGACTCAGAAAAATAAGTAGTAAATTCGACTTTGTCGTCAGAATTAAATGCATTGCCTAAAATAGCTTGGGTTTCTCGGCGTAATGCTGTGTTGTAACGCTCTCGTGGTACATACACCATGCAAGAGAAAAAGCGACCATAGGCATCTTTTCGCACAAATAAGCGGCACATGTCACGCTCTTGTACTTGTAAAACACCGGTGGCAACTTCTAACAGCTCACTTTCACGTGCTTGAACAAGCTCATCACGTGGATAAGTTTCTAAGATATTCAGTACTGCTTTGTACGCATGTGTGCCTTTAGCAAAATCACACATTTCCATGATGCGATTAATTTTACTTTTAAGAACAGGTACATCTGAGGCACTGTTATTATAAAAATTTGATGAGAACAAACCAATGAAGCGATCTTCACCAATAACATTACCTTCCTCATCAAAGCGCTTAATGCCAACGTAGTCGATATAAGCAGGACGGTGAACGCGAGAAAGTGAATTCGTTTTTGTTAAAATAAGCAAATTGCTACTGCGCGCTTCTTGACGGGCCACTTCTGGTAATTCAGAAAGTAAGCGCGTGTGCTCTTCAGTCGAGTTTTTCATCAAACCAAGGCTTGTTTCCATTTTACCTTTAAGTTGATAATCACCCTGCACTGGGCTTAACTCATATTCGCGGTAACCCATTAAGGTAAAGTTATCTTTAACTAACCAATCTAAAAATTCGACTGTTTCTGATACTTCACTTTCATTTTTATTGTGGCTACGCTTTGGCAGCGCTTTATTTACCGCAATTAATTTTTTGCGAATTGGTTGCCAGTCTTCTACAGCAACAGACACATCAACAAGGACTGACTCTAATTCTTTCTTAAAAGACTCAATCACAGAAGAATCTGTTTGACGGTCAATTTCAATAAAAAACACAGTTTTTGTTGAGGTTGATTCTTGCTCTGCTTTTAAATTTGATAAGCCCGATATTTTTGCGTTTTTATCACGCTGAATTTTAAGTGGGCTATGAAGTAGTAAATGAGAGGCGATATTTTCGCGAGTCATGGCCATACGAACTGAATCAACTAAAAACGGCATGTCTTTAGCAATAATCTCAACAATTGTATGTGATGACTGCCAGCCATCTTTTGCCACTTCTGGATTAAAAACGCGAATAACAGCGTCGTCGTTAGTATTTTTTTCTAGCGAATTCCAAAGGCTTAGTGCAGCGCCATATAAGTCACTATCGTTGCGGTTTGCCAAATCCTCTTTAGACATATTGCTGTACAAGGCTTTGGCGAATTTTTCAACGAGTAACACATTATCAGCGTGAACTTTTTTCTGGATCAGCTTACAGACATTATCTAGGATAACCGAGGCTTGGCCTTCATTTCGTGTCATTGTATGTTCCTTAATCTATTACTGCTCAGGAGCAGGAATTTTGTACAGCCATTTATTAGCGTGGAGTCAGTTAAATTCTAACCCTTTTACAACTAATAAACAGCCTTTTCGATGAAAACATTTTAAGCATTTCAGCTATTTGGTCATCTATTCACAAAACATAGATATAAATGGCTATTCCTAGCCATTTGGGAGCAAAATTATTCACATTATTTTTTCTGGTCGGTCCAGAGCAGGCTACCAATTGCAGGTAATAACAGTACTGCGCCTAGCATATTTACTAAAAACATGAAGGTAAGCAGTATTCCCATATCCACTTGGAATTTTAAATCAGAGAAAATCCACGTACTTACACCGATAGCTAAAGTAATACCAGTAAACAAGACCGCACTACCACGTTCAACTAGCGCATTACGATACGCCACTGAAAGCGGTACATTTTGCTTTAGCTGGCCCATCATCGATGAGAGTATATAAATACCGTAATCGACCCCAATACCAACACCTAATGCAATTACAGGTAATGTAGACACTGTTAAACCAATTTCCAGTTGTACCATTAGTGCTTGTGCAAGTGTTGAAACCACATAAAGTGGAAGGACCACAGCAATCGTCGCTTTTACACTTTTAAAGCTCAGTAAGCATAAAATAATAACAGCGCCATAAACATATAACATCATCGGTATCTGGGCTTCAGATACAGATTCATTCGTAGCGGCCATTACACCAACTGGACCCGATGCTAATTTAAAGGCTACTTTATCTGTGCCTTCCTCTTGTGCAAATTGCTTAACGCTCTCTATTACACGGTCAATAGTTTGCGCTTTGTGATCATTTAAAAAGATAATCACTGGCATAACAGAACAGTTACCGTTTAATAAACCAGTACTTGTTTCTACGCGAGAAGTAGACTGGACTAAGCTTGCCGAGTTACGTGGTAAACTTTGCCATTTTAGATTTCCTTCGTTATAGCCTGCATTTACCGACTGTGCCACAGAACTTAAACTAACCGCAGATTGTACACCAACGACATTTTCCACCTTGTATTGGAAACGACTGATACGTTGCATCACATCGTGCTCAGTACACGCTGCTGGGTAAGCTTCTACTATTACTTTTAAAATATCAGATGAAATAGTGTATCTATCCGAGATCAAAAAAGTATCTTGATTATAACGAGCATCTTGATGCAGTGATGGCGCACCTGCATGTAAATCACCAATGCGCATTTTATCTGCTTGCCAGTAACCTAACGCAAATAACACTAACGTAAATCCGATAATCATTTTCGCGACTTTAGGGTCGGTTGCTTTAACAAGTAAATCTCTAATTTTATCGAGCATATTAGGTTTGTTAGCATCGCCTGATTGAATATGCACGCTACCTTCAAACTTCATGTACGAAGCCCACACAGGTAATAAAATTAAATTAGTAAATATAATTACGGCAACACCTAAGCTCGCTGTTATAGCAAGTTCTCGGATTATACCGATATCGATAGTGAGTAACGTTAAAAAGCCAACCGTATCCGATAGCAATGCTATGCCACCTGGCACCAGTAAAGATCGAAAGCTCGATTGACAACATACACGTGTACTTTTACCTTCACCTACTTTTTTACCAATGGCATTGATCATTTGCACACCATGACTTACGCCGATAGCAAACACCAAAAACGGTACCAAAATAGACATAGGATCAAGGCCAAAGCCTAAACTTGAGAGTAAACCTAACTGCCAAATAACAGCTATAATTGAGCAGGCAATAGGTAAAATAGTTAACTTTAAGCTACCACAAAATAACCACACCATAATAAACGTAAAGGCAATCGCTATAGCAAAAAATAGTACGACTCCTTTTGCACCTTCAGCAATATCCCCCGCCATTTTAGCAAAGCCAATTATATGGATACTGACTTTGTCAGTACTGAGAGGTTCACGAAGTTCATTTTCTAACTTTTGCGCAAATAAAAGCGTATCTAGTTTTTGCTGCGTTTGTGGATCTGTTTCTAGAAGCTGCGCTGTGACCATCGCACACGAATAATCACTAGCAATCATTCGCCCAACAACTTTTGCTTTTTCGATGTTTTCTTTAACAACGCCTAAACCACGCGCATCCGCTGTAAAGTTTGCAGGAATAATAGGGCCGCCGGCAAAGCCATCTTCAACTACTTCGACAAAACGAGCACTGGGAGAAAATATTGAGTTTACTAAAGGACGATTTACACCTGGGATAAAATAGAGTTGATCGTGAACCGCTTTCAATTGTGTGAAAAACTCAGGGTTAAATATATTTCCGCTGTCATCACACACCGAAATTAAAATGCTATTTGCACCGCCAAATTGTGTTTCGTGTTTCGTGTATACCTTCATGTATTCATGGTTTAACGGAATATTTTTGTTAAACGAGGCATCAAGTTGGATCTGTGTCGCTTTAAATACGAGGAAACACGTTATAAGTGCAAAACTTATAAGCATAATCAAACGATGCCTAAAAATCGCTTTTTCTATAAAATCTAATATTTTATGCATTAAGGGGTCAACTCCTTCACTTTAATGCCGTTTTCTGTTGCCATGATTAACTTATTATTTGAAATCACGCCATCAAGAATTGCTTTACCATCTGCTAGTTGCTCATAAGTGAGCAGCCCATCTTTTAAATGAAAAATCACACCACTGTTGGCCAGCATTAACCATTGTTCATTGTTATAATTGAGAATACTGTTAATGGTTGCCGTTTTAACATTTTCTAAATGTTGCCAATCTTGCTCTTCACGCTGCTTAGTAAATACATTTCCACGTAAACCTGCAACAACTTCGAGTACGTCATCTGAATTAAAAGCAAAAAATGAACCTGGGTAAATTTCTTCTATGCGCTGCCAAGTAAGGCCTGCATCCGTACTTTTTGCCATTAAGCCCATTTCACCAACCAAAACCAGCCCATTTGCACTTTGCTCTATCCGATTAAAGTGTGGCAAGATTGACGCGGTTTCAGCATCATATGCCTGTGGATCATTTTCTTTTAAATCATTTAAGTATTCTCTATCTTCACTAAAAAGTAATGAATCTAAAAAACGTTTTTGCCAATGCGCACCACCATCACTGGTTTGATAAAACATGCCATAGGCTCCTACAGCAAAGCCGTGCAAGTCGTCTTTAAAAAGAATATCTAAACATGGTTTGTCTAATTCTGGGCTAGATTGTTGTAGCTGCCAGTTTACGCCACCATCCGTTGTATTAATTATTGTTGCATCGTGACCACATGCCCAACCATTATTGTTACTACTAAAATCAACAGCCGTAAGTAAAACTTGAGTTGGTACTACATCAGCTTGTTGCCATTGAGCTCCATCAGCACTTCTAATAATTGTGCCATGTTTTCCTACAGCAATTAAGTGTGTATTTGTACTCGTGATATCTGTTAAGAGGGTTTTATCTGCATTGATCACGTTAATAGCATTTTTAGGAGCATCTTGCGCAATACTCGCACCGCTTATAATTAGGCTGGCATATACCAAATACTTCATAAGTTTTAATCGCCTTGAACTGAGGAATTGTTTGTCTTTAATACTGAGGAAAGTCCAGCGCGTTAACAAGACAAACGCGATGAGATAGGAAAAAGGCACCTAACCAATTAGTTAGATGCCAACTTTAGGACTATTTACCAGCGCGACGTAGTGCACTTGAAGTAAATTCGTTATCGTTAAACGATTGCGAAAAGTCGTACATCTTCTCTTGATTATCTAAACCAATTGCCAAGTATCGACGTGAATTCAAATCATGATAAACTTCTAAAGTACTCCACTGTGTAGGCACTTCGTAGTAATTAAGACCATATGCCATTGCAACACGATACAGTTGATCACGGTTATCATAAATATCAGTTACCTGAACTTGCCAGCTGTCTTCATCAATATAAAAAACACGCTTTTTATATATATGACGAGTGTCGTCTTTCAAGTTAGCTTCAACAACCCAAACACGGTGCTTTTCGTAACGCGTATGTGCAGGATTAATGTGGCCAGGCATTAAAATATCATCGTATTTAAGCTGATCGCTATGAAGTTTATAACTATTATATGGGATATAAAGTTCTTTTTTACCCTTCAACGTCCAGTTATAACGATTTGGCGAACCGTTAAACATATCAAAATCATCAGTCGTACGTAAGCTATCAGCCGCTGTACCTGGTGCATCATATGCAACATTTGGCGCGCGACGAACACGACGTTGTCCTGAATTATAAGTCCACGCTTGTCTTGGTGTTAATATTTGATCCATTGTTTCATGAACAAGTAATGCAGTACCGGCTAAACGTGCAGGCTCAGTTACTTTTTGTTTAAATTTAAACAAAATATTTGAATCTTTTAACTGAGCAGGCGTTGCACTCGGATCTGAATATTTAACTAATAGCTGCTCATCAAAGCCAACATAGTTGTAAGAACCCGATGCTGTAGGAGCCGCTTGACCACCAAAACGTTCGATAGACTGACCTCGGTAACGCAATAAGTGGTTCCAAATTGCTTCTAATCCCGTTTTTGGAATAGGAAATGGCGTCCCAATTGCAGTACTTTTAATGCCATTGCCTTCTTCAACTAACTCAGCAGTTGTTGCAAACTGTTTTGTAGCATCATAGACAAATTGAGGGAAAGACGCTGAACGGCGTGTTTCGTAAATTGGCATTTTGAATGTATCAGGATACGTTTCAAATAATGCAATTTGCCCAGGGCTTAAGTTCGCTTTGTATTTATCGATATTACTTTTATCAATAGTGAAAAGCACTTTATCTGTTGCAAATGGGTCAAGGTGATGCATACCAAGCTCATAACCTGCCGGAGCAGTCGTTATGCCATTATTCCAAGCAGGAATAGATCCATCAGCATTGCCCGCTTTCTCAGCACCAAGTGGTGTTAAGTTTTGGCCTAATTGTGCAACTTCATCAGCAGTGAGTTTTGCTAGTGCTGCATTGCTTGCAAACAAACTACAAAAAGCGGTTGCGATGAGGGTAGGTTTTTTTATCATAATCATGTTACCCCTAGATTGAATATTTTAAATTGAAAGAAACGTAGTCGCGGTCTGAAAAAGTATTTATATCACCGCCGCCCCAAAAAGAGTTATAGCTCACATCAAGTGACCACGCATTTTGATAGTTAAAGCTCATAGTGGCACCTAATGATTTACGGTCTTCAATGAACAAGAACATAGGATCCGGTGTACTGCCATTAACATCGTGAGAGAAAACAAAGCGTGGTGAGAAATTAATACCATTATAAATATTATAATAATCACCTTTAGCAATCAGGCGGTAACCCCAAGAGGATGCAGTCGCAAATGATTTTTGCTCAGCACCATTAGACAACCCCATTTGCAACGTTGAGTAATCACTTGCATTAGGGCCTGAAATTCGACCGCTTCGTCCAGTACCTGAAATATTTAAACGCGTCTCGTCATATGAGGGCATATTATTAACACGCACACCACCAATCTCACCCACCACAGCCCAACTATCAGCACCTAATGAAGGACCAAATAAATGAGTAGCAGTAAACTGTAGTTGCGATGTATTTCGCTCAATATAACCTTTAGCTAGTTCACCTGGTCCTACAGCACTAATTGCATCGCCAATACTTAACTGTGAAATACCAGCAAATTCAGGACGCAGCCCAGCAACAGCAAGCTGCTCTGGCATAGCTGCATAAAGCAGTTCAACATCATCTATTTGCAGTGGCTCATCTTCTCTAAAAGTAAACTCACCCGCAAAGGCAGTCTCACCCAGTGACGTATTAAAACTCAAACCATAGAGTTTAATATCTTCAGGGTATTCGTTGGTCGCTTTAGAAAACGCTCTTAAATCTGATATGTTATCAGGTGTGATTTCTGTAGTAGAAAGCATCGCTAAATCTTGTGCTATAGAGGCTTGCGTAAAGTTTGAGACTCGACCAGAAATGAGAGGACGGCTGCTATGGTAATTGACATGGTATAACGCAATTTCAGTGTCATAAAAGTCAGGTAAAAACATACCTAAGCGTAAACCGTACTGGCCATCATCGCTTGGCTCTGATTTACCTTCATCGCCTTTCCCCTTTAACGCAACTTTAGTTGGATGGGCAAGGTACATATTTGAAAGCAATTCTCGGCCTTCAGTGCTCGAGGGGTCAATACCGCGAGCTGCAGCGACTTGAGCAAAGTTAGTCGTTAAATTATTTAAGCTACTTGTTAAAAATGCTAAATCAATGTCAGGGTTAGCTGTAAAACCTAATTGAACATTTTGTTGATAGCCGTTTTCAGCCGCAAAGTCATTCGTTGAAAAATAAGTTCCCGCTGCTGGTAAACGTGTTTCATGCCATTGGTACTGATAAAAACCCTCAAGGGTTATATTTTCAGTAATACCGAGTGAAGCCCATAGCATGCCTACAGGAATAAATGCTTCTTTAAGCTCTGCACCCGGTGCTTTTAAACGCGCAATATCGACTGGGTTTATATTGATACCGTGAGAAATAAGTGTGCTTTCCCCCCAGTTAACAACTTGTTGACCAATGCGGATTGATAAAGGATTATTACCATCATTAAAATCAAAATTAGCCCACACATACGCATCTAATAAGCGAATATCTGCACAGCTTTGCTCTTTAGTATCTTTATCGTCACACGGATCAACGCCTTGGCCCGATGTTGGATTAACGTAAGCATGATCGCTATCCATTAACGCAAAGTCATAAAAGTACATAAAGCGGGTAAATAAACCGTAGTTATCTTTGCTAATTGATAGGTCGTGTGTGCCTTTTAACAGTTTTGAAAATGAATCACCACTGTCGAAGTTTAACCCACCGGCGTCACCATTATTTGAATATGAGCCTGGCTGTGCCCATACATCTTGCGATGAATAGACAGTGTTTAATGCAGGATTATAACCCGTCCAATTAAACGCTGGGTTATTACTTTTACCAATTAGGTCAAAGTTTCTATTTTCTACACGGACACTTTGCCCGTAAGAAAAAGTAGAGTCGAAGGTTATATCAAAACCTCCAGCTTCGAATGTTACAGCTTGTGTGCTGGCTGCAGACAACCCTAAGCTAGCGGCTGCTATGCTTAAAGCTATTTTGTTTCGAACAAAAAGCGATCTTCTTATCATTGTGGTTCCCCCCTGTCGCGGGTCATTTTGTGTGATCAAATTATTGTTTTTAGTGTAATCATAACGATAGAAGCGATATTAATAAATTACAAATGGTCGCATTCAATCTGTTATACATTTATTCTGGCTGACGTTTACGTATTGGTAAGACGTCATACCAGATAATTTATACACGTTATTTAACAATAGAACAAATTGAAATTAACAAAAAGACAATATTTTTATGTATCTATAACATAAAAATAGCGCGCTAAGCGACTCGCTCAATACGAATGAACTTATTTTCAGGTGTTAATAATATTCTAAAACGACCTCGTATTCCTAAGCTAGAAATGTAAGGTCTCAAATGGTTAGCAGAAAAACGTATTCTTTTTCCACCATCTTCCACTACTTGTAATGAGCTAAAACGACCATGATAATAATCCATGCAATCGTTGTAGCTCAGTGTTAAGTTAAAATAGTACTCAATCATTTACGCTAGCGCTTTCTCAACTTTTTCAAATAAATCGTCGCTTAGACCATCCAAAGCAGCTATACGCTCTAATTGCTGCTTCATTGCATGAGAACGAACTGTATCGTAACGCTTCCATGACATAAAAGGCGTCAACATACGTGATGCATTTTGTGGGTTTATAGCATTTAGCTTTATTAATAAATCACCTAATAGTGAATAACCTTGCCCGTCGGCACGGTGAAACTGCGGCGTATTAAAATGACTAAAGCTGCCGACTAACGCACGAACTCGATTAGGATTAGAGAAATCAAAACATGGGTGCTCATACAGGGCTTTAATATTTTCGATTGCGTTTTCTGATGTTTGCATCGCTTGTAAAGCAAACCATTTATCCATAACTAAAACATCATGGCGCCACTGACTATCAAAGTGATTTAATAATTCATCACACACTTCATGCGATGCTTTAACCGCTGCGCTCAACGCACCTAACGCATTCGTCATATTAGATGAGCTCGCTGCACCCTTAATAAATTCAGTTGCCTGGATGCTTTGAGTCTTAGCTAAATAATGAAGGCATAATTGTTTTAATGAACGAATAGCAACCGCATTAGCACTTACACTACCGTCATCAAATAATGATTCAAAACATTGAATAAATTCACTACATAATGAATCTGCTATTTGTTTTTCAAATTGCTGAGTAATTTTAATTATTTCATCAACAGGGATAACTTCAAATTCACCAGCTAGAGTATCAAAGCTAGGTAACTTTAATAACTCAGCAATTAGCGCTAAATCACCTTGTTGGTTTACAATTAACACCCTAAGCGCATTAATTATTTCATCACTTAGTGCAATACTTTCGGTGCTCTTTATATTCGCTTTTACTGCATTGATAAATAATTGCTGCTGGGCATCCCAACGAGAAAAATCACTCCGTGCAAAACGCATAATATGAAGAAGTGCATGTTCATCTGTTTGTTGATTTAAAATACACGGTGCAGAGAAATCTTCCAGTAATACAGCAACTGGTTTACTGCTAATATTATCAAAGTTAAATGTTTGCGTAGACTTCGTCACATTTAACACATGATCAATTTTTTTGCCTTGATACTCAAGCGCAATACTGTGTCCGTTTGCATCTAATAACTCAATCGCAAAAGGAATATGTAAAGGCTCATTATGTGGTTGATTAAGCGGTGCTAACTGCTCTACTGTTAAGCTGTAGGTGTTTGAATCTTTGTTAAAGCTTTGCAGCGTATTTAGACGAGGCGTACCTGCTTGACTATACCAACGTTTAAATTGTGCTAAGTTAATCTCGGATGCATCGCTCATTGCACTTACAAAATCATCACAGGTCACTGCTTGACCGTCGTGGCGCTCAAAATACAGCGTCATGCCTTTTTGGAAGTTTTGCTCGCCTAGTAGCGTATGCATCATACGAATCACCTCAGCGCCTTTGTCATACACTGTAACTGTATAAAAGTTATTCATTTCAATAACTTTTTCTGGACGAATTGGGTGTGCCATAGGACCAGCATCTTCGCTAAACTGGTGTGTACGCATTACTTTTACAGCATCAATTCGATTAAGCGCACGCGAGCCTAAGTCACTACTAAACTCTTGATCCCTAAATACCGTTAAGCCTTCTTTTAACGATAACTGAAACCAATCTCGGCACGTTACACGATTGCCCGTCCAGTTATGGAAATATTCGTGCCCGACAATTGATTCAATGGTGTGATAGTCTTTATCTGTAGCCGTTTCTTGATTTGCTAAAACACATTTACTGTTGAAAATATTTAACCCTTTATTTTCCATCGCGCCCATGTTGAAAAAATCGACGGCTACAATCATATAAATATCAAGGTCATATTCTAAATTAAAACGCGCTTCATCCCATTGCATCGCTTTTTTAAGTGAAGTCATAGCATGGGGTGTTTTAGATAAATTACCTTTATCAACAAATAATGCAAGCTCAACATCCCTACCGCTTTGAGTAACGTAGCTGTCTTTTAATACATCAAAATCGCCAGCAACTAAGGCAAATAAGTAACTTGGTTTTTTAAACGGATCTTGCCATTTGGTAAAATGACGACCATCTTGAGTTTCACCACTATCTATTTGGTTACCATTAGACAATAATTGTGGGTATTTTTTATCAGCAATTATAGTTACATCAAATGTAGATAAAACATCAGGACGGTCCATGTAATAGGTGATTTTTCTAAAGCCCTGTGCTTCACATTGTGTGCAATAAGCACCACCTGATAAATACAGTCCTTCTAGTGAAGTATTAGTCTCAGGTGATATTTGAGTAACTATACTTAATTGACAACTATCCGGCAGATTATTAATTATTAGTTGCTCGCCAATAATTTCATAATCTGTTATGTCCACGGCATCAACAGATAAAGACAGTAAGCGTAAATCAATACCATCAAGCACTAAAGGTGCTTTTTTATCACCTACACGTGTAAGCGTCAACAAAGCGCTCACTTTCGTTGATAATGGCTGTAAGTCAAAAGTTAGCTCTGTGTGATTAATTAAAAAGTCTGGGGCTTTATAATCTTTAAGATATTGTGCTTGAGGTTTATTTGATTCAGTCATAAATACTCCAAAATAGCTCCTTTTGAGTTAAAAGGAGCTATTTAAATTAGGCAGATTGTTTTGGCTTAATGCGTAAGATTTTAATACCTAAATAAGCATAAATAACCGCTAAAACAGGGTTTATCAAGTTAAAGAAAGCGTAAAGCGCATAATCAAAAGGATTTATTAATAAAACGCTTTGCATATAAGCACCACATGTATTCCAAGGGATTAATGGACTAGTGATCGTGCCACCATCTTCTAAAGTACGAGATAGATTTACAGGCTTTAAACCACGTTTTTTATATTCGTCTTTAAACATACGACCAGGTACAACAATCGCAATATATTGATCGGCCGCTATCACGTTAGTACCAATACACGTTGCTATTGTTGCCGCAATTAACGATCCCGTACTTTTAGCTATTTTAAGTATGCTTTTAACAAAAACATCCAAAAGGCCTGTTTTTTCCATAATGGCACCAAACATCAGTGCAGTCATAATAAGCCATGTGGTTGTAAGCATTCCGGACATACCGCCACCACTAAGTAGGGAGTCCATTTTATCATCGCCTGTACTTATGCTAAAACCATCAAAAAAGGTGGTCCAAACAAGCTTAAAGTACCCTACTAACTGCCCTTGGGAAATATCTATTTGGCTACTAATTAAATCAGACTGAAACAACATTGCCCAAATAGCACCCACAACTGCGCCAATTGAAATAGCTGGAAACGCTGGCATCTTTTTAATCGCTAATACTAGTAATACAATAAGCGGTATTAACATTTCAAAACCAATATTAAAGTTTTGCTGTAAAATAGCCGTTATCTCATCAATGCGCCCTGCTTCACTTGAAGCCGTTGCATTAAAGCCCATAAAAATAAATATAATAAGCGCAATCACAAAACTTGGTACTGTGGTCCAAAGCATGTGTTGAATATGCTCAAACAAATCAGCACCTACAACTGCTGGTGCTAAGTTTGTGGTTTCTGACAGCGGGCTTAACTTATCACCAAAGTACGCGCCCGATATAACCGCGCCTGCTGTTACTGTTTGCTCAAGGCCAAGACCCGTTGCAACACCTAATAACGCAACACCGATTGTTGCCGCTGTTGTCCATGAACTACCAATACTCATTGCAACAATGCCACAAATTAAGCAGCTAGCTGCATAAAACCAGCTCGGATTGATAACCTGTAAGCCATAATAAATTAAGGTTGGTACGGTTCCCGAAAGTAACCATGTGCCAATTAAGGCACCTACCATTAGTAAAATCAAAATAGCACCAAGTGAAAGCGTTATACCTTCAATCATGGCTTGCTCAAGTTTTTTCCAAGTGTACCCATTTTTAAGACCAATTAACGCAGCGGCAAAGGTAGCAAATAAAAGTGCAATTTGGTTTGGACCCGATGATGAGTTATCGCCAAATAAGTAAACGGCAGCTCCAAGCAAACAGATCAAAACTGAAATCGGAATAAGTGCATCAAAAAACGAGGCGGGTTTAATTGGTTTATCTTCCAATGGCTTCAAAGTAGAGACTCCTACACACACTTAAGGTGTGTCTAATTATTATTTTAAGCACAATTAGCGCATTAATTGAGCACCTTTGATCTGGCTCAACTTTATGTAATCAGAGATTATAACAATTTAGTAAATTATAGGTAGTAAAAAAGGCGCATAAGCGCCTTTTTTATAGAGGTAAAACCAGTTGTTACTGCTTAGCTATACGGCCATACTTAATATAATCTTGAGTAATTAACGCCGCTTCTTCTAAAAATGGATCTAGCTCTTCGATGACTTCAGGTAAATCATCTAAGTTTTCTACCGGATCTTTACCTAAACGCTTAAGCCGCTCATTAGTACGTACAAGTGTGCGTGCTTCGTTTTCATCTTTTTCTTTAATGCGCTTAGCTTCTACTAACGAAATTGTTTTACGGTCCTTTTCTTCGTTGTAGCGTGCAATATCAGTAAGTACATAATTAAATTCTGGTTCTGACTTAATACGTAATTCGTGTTGCTTTTGAAGCTGCGTAATGACCGGCGTTAAATTATCCAACTTATTATATTTAGCTTTTACAATGCTATCCCATGGTAGAGCGTTGTCTTGCTTGCTTTCTCCCCACTGTGCCGGATCGATTGCTGAAGGAAAAGATATGTCAGGGATCACACCTTTATGCTGCGTGCTACCACCATTAATGCGGTAAAACTTAGCAATAGTATACTGTACACTGCCTAGTGGATTATCGTATAAATCATACTTACGGCCTAAGCGTTTGTGCTGTTGTACCGTGCCTTTACCAAATGTTTGCTCGCCAATAACAACCGCGCGACCATAATCTTGCATTGCTGCTGCAAATATTTCAGATGCGGACGCACTGTATCTATCAACTAACACTGTAAGCGGGCCATCGTAATAGGTAATACCATCACGATCTCTTTGTTCTTCAATACGATTATTTAAAGTGTGTATTTGAACTACAGGGCCTTGGTCAAAAAACAATCCTGAAAGCTGCGTTGCCTCGTACAAAGAGCCGCCACCGTTTTGGCGTAAGTCGATAATAATACCATCTACTTTTTCTTCTTTAAGCTTTGCCAATTCAACTTTTACATCTTTAGAAAGATTGTTGTAAAAACCAGGTATTTCGATCACCCCTATTTTACTGGTTAAGTCTGAATATTTAGCGTCAAACACTTCTGATTTGGCCGCCCTATCTTCGAGGCGAATTTTATCACGGGTAATTTCAACTGTTTTAGGCGTACCATGGGCATCAGCACCTTTTAAGTATTGCAGACGCACCTTAGTCCCTTTAGGACCTTTAATTAAATCAACAACGTCGTCTAAACGCCAACCGATGACATCAGTAAACTCTTCACCATCTTGAGCAACACCGATAATACGGTCATCCGCTTTAATCTGTTCGGTTTTATCCGCAGGGCCACCTGGCACTAAACTGCGAATAACCGTGTAATCTTCATCTGGACTTAATACTGCACCTATGCCTTCTAGCTCTAGGTCCATATCCATTTTAAATTGTTCAGCACGGCGCGGCGATAAATAAGATGTATGCGCCTCAATACTGCGTGCTAAAGAATTTAGTACTATTTGGAATGCATCTTCAGCGTTTGATTGTACTAAACGCTTTTGGGCATTCCTATAGCGCTTGGTAAGCACTTCTTTAATACCTTTCCAATCTTTACCTGTCATTTTTAAACGCAATGCATCGTATTTAACACGTTCGCGCCAAATTTCGTCAAGCTCAGCCTGAGACGTTGGCCACGTGGCATCTTCACGATCAAAAAAGTATTCATCTTCTTTGTCAAAGGTCATCTCTTTTTCAAGTAATGCTAATGAATACTCATAACGTTCAAAACGACGTTTAATGCTTAAATTAAAAATATCAAATGTGAAGCCTACTTTACCGGTAGTTAAAGCATTATCAAAGTCATCACGATATTGCTCAAAAGAGGCAATATCGCTGGCTAAAAAAACACTTTTATTAAAATCAAGGGATTCGATATAACGATCGTACACTTTACTAGAAAGCTCATCGTTAAATCGAACTGGGATATAGTGTGAACGAGTAAATAAGCTAGCCACGCGCTTGCTGGCAGTACCATGTTGACTTTCTTGTTTGAGCTGGGGTAGATCGTCAATTGTGACGGCTTCAACAGCAGCAAATAATGAACCTGAAAACAGGGCAGCAACTAACGGAATGAGCGTAAACTTTTTACTCATACAAACTCCTTAATTTATTTACAGTTTAAACGATGTATAAACTGTCAGCTTTGGTTTTAACTTGCATACCCGTCACTAATTCAACATGAACGTCATCTTTGTTCACTTCAGTGATTACTGCATTTACAAGTGCTTGGCCAAGTTTAACCTTAACCTTATTATTAACCTTGACCTCAGTTGCTGGTAAAGGTTCAATTTTTCCTGAACGTTTAGCCGGTACTACTTTAGCTGGTTTATTAGCAGTGGAGGCGTTTTTATCACCTGCTTTGCTAGCATGTGCTGGCTTTTTCTTGAAAGACTTAGCATCAGAATCTTGGCGAGGACGCTGTTGTTTTTTGCGTTTTGCCATTTTAGCGCGGCTTTCTTCCAATGCTTTTTGTGCATGGTCGATATGCTCTTGCTCAACTTTTTCACCTTGATTGCCATCAAGATCAATACGAAACTCTGACTTAGTCACAGCTTCTAAATAGCGCCAGTTAGACGTATATTTTCTTAGCGCTTGACGTACTTGAGTCTTGCTTACTTTATCAGACCCTTCAATACGCTCAGCAATATCTTTAAAGATACCGACTTTAAGCGGTTTGATACCGTCTTTTTGTTTAAAACATTGTGGAAATTCTTGATATAAAAATTCCAACACTTCATTAATATCTTTTAGCTTGTTTGTGGTTTCCATTTTAGAACCTATTTTTCACATCTTTTCATCAAGGGACGAATCGACGTAGTGTGTTACCCAGTCGACCAACTCTTCGAAATCGGCTTCAATAACAGCCATATCACCTCGAAGGTGTTCCCAAATACCATTAATTGTTTCATCAATAAATTCACATTCTGAATCATCTGGAAGACGATCCCAAGCAATGTGAATCAAATCATTGAGCGTTTCCGCTACATGTTCTTCTTCGCCTTCCCAATCGCCAACATCTTGCACAGCAAATAGGTAGTCTTGAACATTTAGCAAATCTTTCATTACAGGCTCGCCTCTAAGCATTTAACTATCGCTTCAAGACCGGCTTTGTCATCAGTATCAAATCGGCCAATACTAGGGCTATCGATATCGAGTACAGCAAATACTTTACCATGTTTCATGATAGGTACAACCACTTCAGAGTTAGACGCTGCATCACAGGCTATATGCCCATCAAAAGCGTGAACATCTTCAATTAATTGTGTTTCTGCGGTTGCCGCAGCCGTTCCACATACCCCTTTTCCTACTGGAATACGGATGCATGCAGGATTACCTTGAAACGGGCCAAGTACTAATTCAGTAGGAGAATCCATAAAGTAAAAGCCAGCCCAATTTACATCTTCTAAAGAGGTAAATAATAGCGCGCTTATATTTGCCATATTGGCAATTACATTAGATTCACCAGCTATTAGTGATTCAGTTTGCTTAACTAATGACTGGTAAAAATCGTGCTTTTGCATACCAAACTACTTCTTATTAAACAGACAGTAGCTAAAGGTACTCTTTGTCGTGAAAAATTGGAACCTTTTGGAGGTAAAAAAAAGGAAATCGCACCGTTTATCAGCGTGCTTGGTCAATAATGCTGCGATTATTTTTTTATCGATTTACGAAGTCCAAATAAAAACAGCCCAGCTGCGAATGCCGACATTACACTATTAATTAAAAATATCTCACCCGTTGATGCACTCAACAAATAACTAAATATAGCGCCACCTAATAAACCAAGTGTCAAAACACCTGAATAGTTAACCTTAGAATATTTAAACATCAACAAGTATCCAGGCACAACAAAAGCCGCCATCGTTAAACCTACAATATGTGCATTTGATATGGCTGTCATCAATAGTTGAAAGAACACTGATAGAAAATCACCCTGCAACGCTAGTGCATAATACAAACCTAATAAACTGCCAACAATCACCGGGGACAATAATGAAAGCGCGACGCTTTTTGCAAGTTGATGTTTCATCTAATAATCCTTAATACAGCGTATAAAATTTAATGTATTAAGCATGCACCAAGATCTAAAGCTTAGAAATAGAGACTATGGTCGTAACTTATGATGATAAAACATACAACATATAAGCTAGGTAATTTAATAAAGTAATAAAAGCCCAGTTTTTAAAAGAAATAACAAATAGCTCAGTAGTTACAACTGAGCTATTTTTTGTGATAAATCGATATTTTTATTTATCGCCAACTCTTCAAGCACTATGACTCTTTCAACTAAAAAATCTAACTTTTTTTGCATCGTAACAATCGTATTTTTCTGATTTTTATCTTGTAATAAAAGTGACTTTTCTTTAGCAGTCGCTCTATAGGTAAAGTAATTTTTAATTAGCACTAAAAGTAAAAAAGGCGACAAAAAAATCATTATAATTAAAAATAATTCAAACATTATTATATCCTTTAAGTGTTTTGTGTTGCTAATTTATAATGCTGAGACGAAAAACCTGGACGTTTTTTAAATAGTGTAGAGAGTGTTATTTGGCGCGGTTTACCACGACGGATAAGTAAGTTTACGTAGAGTATGCTTAAAATTATTGCAGTTGCCTTGAACAAATTGCCTTTTAAATCCCCTGCTGCACCACCTGACATGCTAAATATGCCATAAGCCGCATTCATAAATATATGCATCCATAATGGAAACCAAATACGGTATCCACATTCGCAAAATAACCACGCAAACCAAGTTCCTGCAATTGTTGTAATTGCAACAGCCATCACAGCTGAAATAGCATCATGTCCTTGATAAATATGACCCAAACCAAATATCGTTGAGCTAATTAATGCGGCGGGAATAAACCCCCAACGACAAAAACGAAATAACACGCCGAACAAAGCAGCTCTAAAAATTATTTCTTCAAAAACTCCCGCGTATATTGAACCTGTAATTATCCCCGTAATTGAAAGGTTTAGCGCGTTACTCAAATAAGCGTAACCTATGACCATAGGTGTGCAACAGACTACCGCTGCGAGTAAATAACGTTGAAAACCTTCAATGTCGACACCTAAAACGTTGTACCAACTCTCATGTTTAAATAATAATGTTGCCACAACTAACAATGGCCCATAAATAAACAAGTATTTAGCAGGAAATAACAAAAGGGCTGATTGTTGATCAAGGTCAGATAGGACACTTACCCAGTTATCCCCCCAGAACTCTTTCATCATGTAATGACAAAATATAAATGTGGTGATTAGTAGCAGTGCTTTAATTGTATGTTTCATACGTACCTTCTTAAGTTACAATTTTAAATTCAACTTAATCATGGCAATCACTAATTATGAAATCGATCAATTAGGGCTAAATTTCATTTTTAGGTGCTAACTACATGTTTTTGGGGTCATCAACAAACATCAGGGGTTAACAACAAGGCTTGTTTAATGACATCAACATAAGTTCGCGAAACTGGAATTGTGAAATCAAATGAGTTCATCGATAACTGTAATCCTCCGGCATTCCCTTTACTTACTGCGACTAATTGTAAATTAACTGCATAAGACCGATGACAGCGATATAAAAATGTATTTTGGGGTAATTGTTTTAATAAACCAGTTAACGTTATACGCAGCAATTTATGAGAAACAACATCGTTTTCTATCGTTGCGAGCTCACAGTAATTATCGGCTGACTTAATAAACAATATATCCGATAGCGCAATTGTTAGCTTGTCACCTTTATTATCGCCAATAAGTGTTATTAGAGGGTGTGGGGGGACGTTATTTTTTTCTACCTCTTCACAAGAACGCTGTTTAGTCTTAACAACCGGTATTTTTTCAGTTGTTAAGACCATATGCTTTGCATGACGATTGACAACAAATATGAAACTAATCGGGAATAACCCAACTGCTAATGTATATACAATGAAGAGTATTTGGTTTTGCCAATGCCAAGCCCCTAACATAGCAACAACAAAATATCCGTGGTTAAACAAAGCAGTAACTAAAATATAAAGGCTGGGGGTCACTATTATTCGAAGTTTATTGCTAAGGTTTAACCGAATTAAAAAGATCTCAATAAAACCCGAAAGCAATAAAGCGCAAAACGTGACTAAGCCGTAACCTGAAAGCCGGAGTAATTTATAAGGTTCAGTATCGTTGGTTGTACCAAAAGGTTGGAATACGAATAGAATAAATAGAGTTACTATCGAAAATAAAATTGCCCTGTATACAACCAACTTTCTTGACGCTAAATCATCTTTAAGCCACAACGTCATATTTTACATACCTTTAAAAACACGCTTGCTAATAAAATACCACAAATTCATCGCTAATTACTGGTTTCATTTTCTCAGTAAATATAAAATGATAAGTAATACCAATCAGCTTATATATGAAGTCTATTTAACGATAAAGAAATTGCGCTATAACTAGGCGATTTTTTATACTTAGTCGGCTTGGTAACTGCTCCTGCGTTACCCTACAGGCTTACATTCATGTAAGAATAAGTAAAAATTGAGTAAAACATCCGCGTCCTGCTCACGCCCCTTACCTACATACTACATGTAGGCAACAAAGCGTTCCCTAGCACGAACCCAAGAGCAGCGCACGCTTGGCATTTGAGCTGCGTTATCGCCTATTTATGGGAAAATAACCACATAACATAGGCTCTGCCTTGAGCAAAAACCAAACAGTCTACTGTAAATTCAAGCTCGAAAGATAAAAAGGCCCTAATCGGCCTATATAGACTCTATTTAACAATAATGCATTTTATACCAACCTGCATAAATCTTTGATCAATTTAACGAATTAAATTGCACTATAACGTCGTTAAAATTTT
>NZ_PNDU01000634.1:0-422 GCF_005886635.1 Pseudoalteromonas sp. S558
GGAAGTAGCTGTCTTATTGGTTAACCTACTGATATGACGCGACTATTTACTCATAAAGGTCATATGAGTACAGCAATAAGAGTTGTCGGCCGTTCAGGACATAGCTCAGATCCCGAACGGGGTCTTAACGCCATCGAAGTGATGCATAAAGTGATTACAAAATTGCTAATCTTAAAAGAACAACTTAAGAATAAATATTCAATAAATTACTTTGAAATTCCTCACCCAACGCTCAATTTATGTAATATTCATGGGGGCGATAATGCAAATCGGATTTGCGGTTGCTGTGAAATGCACATTGATATGCGCCCTCTTCCTGGCTTAAGTGTACAAGAGCTGCAACCATAGCTGCTAGATGCAACATAAGATATAAATCAGAAATACACTAATTCCGTCAGTCTAATTGAATTACATGAGCAAAT
>NZ_PNDU01000635.1:0-370 GCF_005886635.1 Pseudoalteromonas sp. S558
GATCACTAATATTGAGTTTGTTCGCTATTTTATCGTTACTCGCACCCTGCGCTATTAATTGAATTACCGATTTTTCGCGTTTAGTTAAGTTTTCGTAATCCGATTTACTAAGTACTATGTCGTCGTGCAATAAATTGTGAGATGAGGCTGAATTTAATATATCTTTGAATGCACCAGAAATCACTTTACGAGTAAACCATAGCTCGCCATCGGTTATTCTTACAAGCGCTTTAAAAATATCCTCTGCAGCATCTGAGCTATAAAAAACACCATTGAACTGGGATAATAATAAGTTTTTCTCACATACAGCACTTGATTCAAAATTAAATAAAATCACCTTATGTTGCTTAGCTAAACAAATTAATTCGGC
>NZ_PNDU01000636.1:0-301 GCF_005886635.1 Pseudoalteromonas sp. S558
TAAACAATGATTTTGATTATTTCAATGGACACTTTACTGATTCTGCAATTCTAGCAGGTGTTGTGCTATTAGACTGGGCTGTAGACGCAATGTGTAAATATTATAATGTTAAGCAACCTGTTAAAAATGTTGATGTATTAAAGTTTCAGGCATTCAGCTTAAGGTCAACACGCCTCTGGGGGGATTATGTTGGGGCGCCGGCGAATTGACTGGGTTTGGTCAATTGCTTCGTCTTTTGTGGCGGGATGAGTGTCTGGGACGGTGCGAGGGCTGCTTGTCGGTGCGCAGGCGGGCGAGGGTT
>NZ_PNDU01000637.1:0-258 GCF_005886635.1 Pseudoalteromonas sp. S558
TTTTAAGTTTTTTCATTTTTACGTGCTTTTATATGTTGGTGTTAATGGAATCATAACTAACACTAGATATAGAATAATGCAGCGGCTCGGTCTGGTACTATATACTTCCACAAAAGACAATTTATTTTGAAGCACTTAACAACCTACCTGTTTTTCAAGAGGACGAAAACCCACCTGAGATTGGTTAATAATGCGCACAGCAAAGTGAATACTATAAACCAATAAATGATAGCCGAGGGTTATTTTGGACGCATTCGC
>NZ_PNDU01000638.1:0-274 GCF_005886635.1 Pseudoalteromonas sp. S558
CATTGTATGTAGAAGATACTCTTTTCTGTGGAATACGTGACATTTTAGTAATTATTAGCTTAATGTCTGCGACACCGATGGTTTTTTTGCTTTTAGAATTAGGCTGCAGGCGCTGACTTGCACCCGCTTCATCTATAACGTCAATGGCTTTATCAGGCAAATGGCGTTCATTAATGTATTTTGCGCTTAATACAGCAGCGGCTTTTACGGCTTTCTGAGTATAACGAAGACCATGATGCTCTTCGGAACGCTCTTTTAAACCAATAAGGAGTTT
>NZ_PNDU01000639.1:0-274 GCF_005886635.1 Pseudoalteromonas sp. S558
ATGGCAGTTTCATTGCTAAAGCAGAAGTTGATATGACGGAAGGACATAATGGTAGGAAATTCATAACAAAAAAAGCTTCTGAGCAAGAGGAAGCGTAATCAAATGAATAAAAGCGTAATTTTAAAAGCCAGATTAGTACTATTATTACTATTAGTACCAGGTTGCCTAAATGCTCAAGAACTTACGCTATGTTCTTTAAAGGATACAGAACAGGGACAGGATTAGAGCCTCAAGTTACCAATCCACTTACTGATGAGTGTGAAGAGCTTCATCG
>NZ_PNDU01000640.1:0-254 GCF_005886635.1 Pseudoalteromonas sp. S558
CGGAAGTTTTCACGAATACGGTACGATACAACAATAGTATCTTTATTTGAAAAACCAATTACCGCAAGCATTCCCGCTAATATAGATAAAAAAAACACTAAACCTAATACAGAAAACAAACATACAGTAAAAATAACATATTGTAATAGTGCACCTACCTCACCCAGACGAAAGCGCCATTCAAAGCGAAATGCAACATAGATCAAGATACAAATAAGCGCAGTTAACATGGCCAAGCGACCCTGCTCTTTTAA
>NZ_PNDU01000641.1:0-435 GCF_005886635.1 Pseudoalteromonas sp. S558
TTTTCTGTCACTTTGAATAGCGCATCACGATTGGTTAGGACTTCTATTGTGCCAATTGCCCGGTGATACTGTTTTCTTAACGACGTTACTTTTTTGGCATTATCAGTTAGTAAGTACAGCTGGCCATCGTAATTATTAGCCAGCATGTTCTTTGGTAATGTTCTGCCTGAACCATTCTTAAAATCAGCGCCTGCAACAACAAAAATATTGTTTGCGGCATATTTAGCTTGATTAAAGGTTTTAAACTTACCTAATGATTTTATGCTGTTGGATTTTAATGTAAGTTCAACCAACTCAGTCTCTGGATGAGTTGAAGCTTGCATCGCCATTACTGGACGACTTATTAATAGTTTTCCACGGTTGATGTTAGCATATTCAAGTTGATGGCTCAATCCGCATTCAGTTAGGCCTTTGGTTAAACCACTGGTGGTATCT
>NZ_PNDU01000642.1:0-377 GCF_005886635.1 Pseudoalteromonas sp. S558
AGTTTTTTTATCATTGGATTTCGATCGAATATAGACCAAAACGGGGAGTTTACTACACCGACTCACCAAGAAGAATATTTAATTTGGGATAAGTGGGTTTCAGGGGAATATTGGAAGAGGCACAATCTGCCTGTGCAAATAGCGAAAGAAAAATTGTTAAAAAAAGTGGATAAGATTCGCCATAAATATCGCTTATCATCTCCACAAAGCCAGCCTTGGGTAACAGTACGTGATGCTTTATATGGTTTACCCGAAATGTGAACATGAAGATGCAACAAATTAAAATCAACATGTCTTAATTGGTGGAGATATAATCTACGATGGAAAAATACGAGCAAATTTAAAAGAGCGATCACCTCCTCATAAACCACTAGTTC
>NZ_PNDU01000643.1:0-465 GCF_005886635.1 Pseudoalteromonas sp. S558
AAGTCAACTTGTGACGCTTGAGAAATAATATGTTGGAACATATTAACGGGCTTTCCCCAACTCGCGCAGGCCATTGGTAATACACTTGCTCTTGTTCTTTTAGCCTTAAACTAACGCGAGTAAAGCTATTAATTGCTGCAAATTGCGCAAAGAAATGATCGAGGATAGAGGCAAAGAAAAACATGCCACTACCTGAAAAGTCATCAATGGCGAAGGTAATTTCAATTTCACTTCCCGTTGCAAAGCTTACTCGCCCTTTTTGCACAACACGAGCCGTTGAGGGTTCTACAACCACACGGTAAATATTATCAATAAGGCCTTTTGTTTGCGGAGATGCTCTAAAGTCATAAAGGCGTAGCACTTCTATAAGCTTATTACATCCATCATCTCCACTAAACGCGGCGAGAGTTAAAAGAATAACTAATTGCAAACGAGTTGCATCGGCTAATATCGGTCTAACTGCAT
>NZ_PNDU01000065.1:0-16856 GCF_005886635.1 Pseudoalteromonas sp. S558
GGGCCTATTGCAAGTAAATTCAACGCAGTTAGCGCTGATAATAGCTGCTCGAGATAGATTTATTATCCAGAGTTCAGGTTATTTAATTACGTGTACCAGCTCAATCTTTATTAAACTGTAATTCACACAGTTTTTGATACAGCGGATTGCTGGCTAATAACACCTGATGAGAACCCGTTGCTATTATTTCCCCATTTTCCATTACCACAATTACATCAGCATGTTTTACCGTGGCCAGCCTATGGGCAATTATTAACGTTGTTCTGTTTTGCATTAGGTGCTCAAGCGCCGCTTGCACGTGGTGCTCACTTTGTGCATCTAGCGCGCTGGTGGCTTCATCAAGAAGGAGTATTTCTGGGTCTTTTAATATAGCGCGGGCAAGCACAATACGTTGCTTTTGCCCACCAGATAACCTAACGCCTTGCTCACCTAAAAAGCTGTGATAGCCTTGTGGCAACTGGTTTATAAATTCATCGGCATGAGCATGTTTTGCAGCGGCATACACTTGCTCATCGGTTGCATTTGGGTTGCCGTAGCGGATGTTATGCATAACATCGGAGCTAAATAAAATAGGGTTTTGCGCTACCATGCCCATTTTATTGCGCAGAGTATTAAGTGATAGGTCTTTAATATTTATATCTTTAAACTTAATAGCTCCACTGGCCGGATCGTAAAAACGTTGTAGCAATTCAAATAATGTAGTTTTACCAGCGCCAGAAGGGCCAACAATAGCCACAGTTTGGCCTTGCTGAATATTTAGGCTTACCTTATTAAGTGCGCTTACATCGGGGCGAGAAGGATAGTTAAAGCTAATGTTTTCAAGCGCAATTGCAGGGGAACTACTTTCTTGCAGTAAATTACTATCTTGTGGGTTTAGCGGGTTTTCTATTTCACTTTTAACAGCAAGTAGCTCAAGCAGCCTTGCTGCAGCACCAGCTGCACGTTGTAGTTCGCCATATACTTCAGCAACGGTTGCCACCGACATTGCCACCATAATAGCGTAAAACACAAATGCACCTAACTCGCCGCCAGTCATAGTACCCGCAAGTACATCGTTACCACCCACCCAAAGCATTGCGCTAATGGCACTAAAGGTTAAAAAAATCACTACGGCTATTAAAAACGAACGTTGTTTGATACGTTTTTTAGCCACGTTAAAGGCTTTTTCGGTCTCGAGTGCAAAGGCATGCTGTTCTTGTTCTTCATGGCTATAGCTTTGCACTACTTTAATATTTTGTATGATTTCGCCTGCATAGGTACTTATGTCGGCAATGGCATCTTGGCTTGAGCTTGCTAGCTTACGTACCTTGCGACCAAATACCATCATTGGGACAAGTACTAGCGGCACACAGGCAACAACCACCAAAGTAAGTTTTAAATTGGTGAACAGTAACATGGCTAAACCGCCCACCAACATAAGTACGCTGCGCAGCGCCATAGAAAACGATGAGCCGATAATAGATTGTAATAAGGTGGTATCAGTGGTTAAACGCGACATAAGCTCGCCACTGCGGTTTTCTTCAAAGTAGCTAGGGTGTAGCGTTACAATACGATTAAACACGGCTTTTCGAATATCGTTGCTGACCCGTTCGCCAATCCACGACATTAAATAAAAACGGCTAAAAGTGCCTACTGCTAATAAGCTGATTAAACCAATAAGTACTAATACGGCCTGCTGTAATTGCACCTTTGATCCTGCAATAAAGCCATGATCAATAACAAATTTAACACCTTGCCCCAATGACAAGTTAACGCCTGCCGTTACGAGTAATGCGGCTAGGGCGGCGACTACCATCCACTTATACGGTTTAATAAACGCAAAAACAGGTAACAAACTGCTAAAAGCAGCCTTTTCGGCTATAGGTGTTTCTTTTGACATAGTGGATTCTTTTTGAAGGTTAAGGTATAGATATGGCATCAAGGTAATAAAAATCAATAGTATTGAATATCATCAATAAGGATTCGTTATGACTACAAATATAATAAACGGTGAATTTACAGTCGCTTTAGCGCCAATTGAAGGTTACGCCAAAGGGCAGCAAGGCATTAATTTAGGGCGTATGTCGATTGATAAAACATTTAAAGGTAGCTTAAATGCGACCAGCCAAGGCGAAATGCTCAGTGCTATGACGCCAACGCAAGGGAGTGCAGGTTATGTTGCTATTGAGCAAGTAGTTGGGGAGCTTGAAGGCAAAAAAGGCAGCTTTGTACTGCAACACTTTGGCACTATGAATAAAGGTCAAGATAGCCTTATTTTAAACGTCATTCCCGATTCAGGTACTGATGAGCTTGAAGGCTTAAGCGGCAGTATGAAAATTCGCATAGAGCAAGGTATTCATTACTATGACTTTGAATACACTGTAGATAGTAAATAACCAGAATTTAGGTTAAATAAAAAAGCATAGGTAAATACTTATGCGGATTAATTATTGAAGACCATGAATTATAAGGAGCATAAATGGCTTTATCTGTTTGGTTGAGTTTGGCATTGGTATGCATGATGGGCGCGATGTCGCCAGGGCCAAGCCTTGCGGTGGTATTAAAGCACACGCTTAGTGGTGGCATGAAAAACGGCATGCTTGCTGCGCTCAGTCACGGTATTGGCGTTGGGCTTTATGCTGCAGCCTCATTACTTGGCTTAGGAGCATTAATGGCTCAATTTCCAACACTATACCAAATATTGGTGTATTTAGGCGCTGCGTATTTAGCCTATTTAGGTTTAAAAATACTGCTAGCAAAACCAAGCAATAACGAGCTGCAAGTACAAAAGAGTGAAGTAAGTGCGAGTAAAGCGTTACAAGATGGATTTGCGATTGCTTTTTTAAATCCTAAACTCGCGATTTTCTTTTTAGCGTTGTTCTCACAATTTATAGATCCGCAAAACCTCACTTTAAGCATTGGCATTATTATGTGCTTAACCGTGTTTGTAATTGATACTGGTTGGTATTTATTAGTTGCAGTGCTAACTGAGGTGTCTAAAAATCGTTTTGGTTTTACTAAGCAAAACCCATGGTTAGACAAAATACTGGGTGTTGTGTTTATTGCCCTAGCCATAAGGGTGGTCATTAGTTTGTAGTTTTATAATTGGTTGTTGCTGAATTATTTGTACAAAATAGCTACAGCCAAAGTTCTCTGTGGTGCATACGTATTCATCACAATTTGATTACCTTTTAGTTACACTTTGTTGGTTGTGTTTCAACGGCACTGATATACCACATAACAATAACTAAAGGATACACACATGAAAAATTCAAACTAAGTGCGCTAATGCTGGCATTATTTGCTGCAAATAGCGCGATTGCAGCCAAGTGTAGCAGCTCAGTTTATTGCTCTTGCTTACAATGACACTAAATAACGCCACTTTGCTTTACTCAAATGACAATTCTGAAACGTTTATAGATTTTCAAGCGTCATACAAATTTACTGATCCCCTAACAATGCTTTTGCAAGTTAATAACCTGACAGACAAACCGACCCAAAACTACTTTGGCACAAAGCAACGAACGGGTACGACTGAGTACTTTGGTCGTCAGTTTTATTTTGGTTTTACTTACAGTCATTAATTTAGCAAGTTGGAGCGTTTAAAAATGAAAATAATTAAAATATATAGCTACTTGCTAGCTGCGTTATACCTATTGGTTTTAACGGGCTGTGGTGGCAGCAAGGATGCAAAATCTGAGCAAGTGTTACTCACTTGTAATGCACCTCAAGTCCCAAATGAAGCTGGTACACAATGTGTCGAACCTGAACCAATAAAGTGTGCTGCCCCGACAGTTCCTGATGAAAAAAATGAAAGCTGCATTTTAGGTGCTGATCCTGCGTTACCAGAGCCCGTAGTTTTTCCTGGCGATAATGAGGCAATTTTATTTTATAACCGCATAACAGACGCTGACTATGAAGGTTACCGATTACATTCGTGGAATGACGATGTATGCGATGCTTTTGCACCACCTTTTGATACGAGCGATTGGGCAAATGGTCATGTTCATGATGGGATAGATCCGAATTATGGTGCATATTGGATTATAAAACTCAAAGCTGGTTACAGCGAGTGTGCTAATTTTATTATTCATATAGGTACAGAGGGCACCGGTAAGGCATTTGGTGATGTTGATTTAACAATGCCATTAATGCAAGACGACGAAAAGTTTCAACGTATGAACTTTACTTTGCATGGTGAGCCGTCTGTTTTTGAGTTTCCTATTCTAAATTTAGGTGAGCGTCCGGTCGCTATTACAGGGGCTTCTGCACATTGGATAGATTTAAATACGGTACTGTACAAACCGAGTAATGAACTGAGTCAAATCATTAAATTATATAGCTCTGCAAGCGCAGATTTAAAGGTTGATGAAGAGACTGGATTAAATGGTCAAAGCATTGAGTTGATACAAACTAATTTAACCGATGAGCAAGCATTAAAAGTACCGCACTTGAGTAATTGGACCGCGTATCAAGGTAACTGGGATACAGAGGCCGCTAAGCAATTAATTAAACAACAATTGCTAGTGGCGGGTTTTGATGCTGATGGCAAGCTTCTTGAAGCAAGTTACGTTCAAACAGCAAAGGCATTAGATGCGCTTTATACGCAAAATGAAAATGATGCTAACGAGGCGCAACTAGGCGTTAATTACAATAACAATGCAATTGATGTATCAGTGTGGGCACCTACTGCCAATAATATGATGCTTAATGTGTTTGATGCTGATAAAGCACAAGTGCATAGCAGTGCAATGCTATTTGATAGTAATACTGGCATTTGGTCTATCAGCTTAGATAGCAAATACGATCGCCATTACTACCGTTTTGCGTTTGATGTATATCACCCAACCACCAAAGCGATTGAAAGTTTATGGAGTACAGACCCCTATTCACTCAATGTATCAAGCAATGGTTTGTATTCGCAGTTAATTAACCTAAATGACGATGACACTAAACCACAGGGCTGGGATGAACGCAGTATACCGACCATTACCAATCCAGAAGATGCGATTATTTATGAAGGGCATGTACGTGACTTTAGTGTGCGCGATACCAGTGTTAGTGCACCAAATCGCGGTAAATACCTTGCATTTACAGAGCATGAAAGCGTGCCAATGCAGCATCTTAAACAATTGGCTGATAGAGGTTTAACTCACTTTCATTTGTTACCAGTGACAGACATTGGCACCATTGAAGAAAATGCCGCAGAGCGAGTAGAAATAACCGATACGTTAGGTAAGTTATGTGAGCGTATTAACGATGAAGCCGATGCTTGTAAAACAGAAGACAAGAACAGCACCATTGTAAAATTGCTGCAAAGTTACTTACCAAATTCTGACGATGCCCAAGCACTTACCAGTGCTATGCGTGATCTAGATGGTTTTAACTGGGGTTACGATCCGCATCACTTTATTGCCCCTGAAGGGTCTTATGCCTCAACGGCTGAGGGTATTGCTCGCGTAGTTGAAACGCGCGCTATGGTGCAGTCGCTACAAGAAATTGGCTTAAGAGTCGTGCTGGATGTTGTTTATAATCATACAACAGCATCAGGTATTTGGGATAAATCGGTATTTGATAAATTAGTACCCGGTTATTACCACAGATACAGCGAAACGAGCGGCGATATTGAGCAATCAACATGTTGTGAAAACACCGCCACTGAGCATGTCATGATGGATAAGTTTGTCACTGATTCATTAGTGATTTTAGCCCGTGATTTTGGGTATGATAGTTTTCGTTTTGATGTGATGGGGCATATGCCTAAATCGTCAATTTTAGCAGCCCGTGAAGCGGTTCAAGCAATCGATGCAGATAACTATTTTTATGGCGAAGGGTGGGACTTTGGTGAAGTAGCTAATAACCGTTTATTTATACAAGCAAAACAAGCTGATATGGCGGGTTCAGAGGTGGGTACTTTTAACGACCGTATCCGCGAAGCTATTCGGGGGGGAGCACTGTTTAGCAATAACCCAACCGATGGTAATTTAGCTGAGCAAGATACATTGCGGTTATCGCTTGCTGGCAATTTACAAAACTATATTCTAAAAGACTTTAAAGGCAATTCAGCGAAGGGCAATAGTTTTACGTGGAATACTCAGCCAACAGCGTATGCACTTGATCCTGCCGATAGCATTAACTACGTTTCTAAACATGACAACGAAACCTTGTGGGATCAACTGCAATACAAGCATATTGCAAACATGAGTATTGAACAGCGTGTACGCGCCCATAACATAGCGCTCGCAGTGCCACTTGTGAGCCAAGGTATCCCATTTATGCAACTGGGCGCTGATTTACTGCGTTCAAAATCAATGGATCGTGATAGCTACAATGCCGGAGATTGGTTTAATGCAGTTGATTTAACTAAGCAAAATAATAATTGGAATATTGGTTTACCTAACGCTGAAAAAAATCAAGAAAAATGGTCTGAAATAATGCCTATTTCGGGTAATCCTCAAGCTGCTGCACAACCGCAAAATATTGCTTATGCAGGTGGGGTTTTTCAAGAGTTTTTAGCTATTCGCAGTGCTAGCCCATTATTTAGATTAACCACCGAGCAAGATGTAATAGAACGTGTTGGTTTTCATAATGTGGGCAAAAACCAGCAACATGGCTTAATTGTTATGAGTATTGATGATGGGGAAGGATTAACCGATATTGATGCAAACAACGATGCGCTTGTTGTGGTTATAAATTCCACTGGGCAGTTGCTTACTCATAGCATACCAACGGCGAGTGGCTTTGAGCTACACACTGTACTTAAAAATAGTGTTGACCCAGCAATGGCTGCGGCCTCTTTTACCCAAGGCAATGGCAGCGGCAGTTTTAACCTACCTGCATACACTATGGCTGTATTTGTAAAACCGCAGGGTAGCACGCAAGGCGAAGGATTAAGTGCAAATGCAACCGTTGGCACACCTGATGCGCTCCCTTTTGGTAGCACAAGTGTGTATGTTCGCGGTAGCTTAAATGACTGGGGTACAGCAAATCGCTTTGAATATGTTGGGGATGGCGAATATCGACTTACAGCCACGTTAGCCGCAGCTAGTTATGAGTTTAAAATTGCCTCTGAAGATTGGGCTACGGTTGATTTTGGCGCGCTTTCAGATGCTGATAAAGAGGTTGTGGAAAAACAAAGCGAGCCTTTAACACGTTCAGGCGCAAACATGACCTTTACAGCTGCCATTGATGCGACGTATGTATTTTCATTTAATGCCAATGATAAAGAAAATCCAACCTTAAAAATTTATAATGAAGAGCCATTTGTTAGCACGCCGGTATTCGTTCGTGGCAGCTTAAACGATTGGGGCACCAGTGATGAACTAATATATCAAGGTAAAGGTATTTACACGTTTACTAAAATACTCAGCGCAGCCAGTTATGAATTTAAAATAGCCTCTGAGGATTGGAGTCGCGTTGATTATGGCTCTGCTGATACAGATATAAGCACTACCTTAGGCAAAGCGAAACGACTAGCAATAGGCGGCGCTAATATGATGATAGATATTGCTAATGATGGTGAATACCAGTTTATAGTGGATGCGAGCGATTTAAGCGCTGTTACATTAAGCATTTTAAATGCAGAAATGTTTGCAGATACACACGTATTTATCCGTGGCAGTTTAAATGGATGGGGAACAGATAACCCACTTAATTACCAAGGCAATGCGACTTACACAACGTCGTTAACCCTAGAGGCGGGTAATTATGAGTTTAAAGTGGCTTCTGAGGATTGGAGTACCGTTGATTACGGCGGTATTGGTGAATCCCCAATTGTAAATATAGGTGAACTGACTTTACTGGAAGCGGTGGGTGCGAATATAGCGTTGAGCATTACTGAGCAAGGGAGTTATACATTTAATGTTATTGGCCCTGATAAAAAAAACATCAAGGTATTAATCAATAAAAAATAACGCTATAAGCCGGTCAACTATATTGATCGGCTTATTATATTTTAAATTATTCAGAGTTCAGGTTAAATTAGAACTGATAGCTAACCGACATCATGGCAGTTGAAATGTTCGCCGTATCTATAATTGGTGAGTTTTCAATATCAGAGTCTAATCTTGTGTAGCTGACCATAGCGCTTATATTCCATCTTTTATCCAGCTGATAACTTAGCAACATACCAGCGTTATAATTAACGGTAGAACCGAGTTTGTAAGGGGCATACGTGTTTGATTCGCCTTTTTCAATGCCGTAATAGTAGTTTGATACCTTGCTACTATTGAGTTCAACACCAAATGAAGGTATTAACATAATTTGTTTTGATAGCTTAAATGGGTAGCTATAATTGGTATCAAACATGGCACCATCGCCGTGACCTAATACATCGTGTGATGCACTGGCACTAAAATGACCATACTTTGTGGCGTAGCTTACTTTAGTTCCTGCATAAAGAGATATTTCACGATCGTTAAGGGCCTTAATTGCAGTGATATCAGAGTCGGATGAATCAAAATTTTGCCCAGGTTCAAGTATAGCTGACCAAGTAAAGCCTTCATCTTCAACTAGCTTGTAATCCAGAGCAAAGCCTCTAAACATTAGTTTTTCACCTTCATAGTTGATCATGGGTAAAAGTAGTATTTTGTTATCAGTCCCTGCATAAGGCGATCCTGTTGAAATAACGGCAGCACCAATCGACCACGGAGATTCATCCTGAGCTTGAGCCGTTATACTTGATAAAGCGAATGCACCAAGCAACAGTTGCACACTATTTTTCACATAAGTATTCATGATTACCTTCACTATTTATGTAATACCAATTGTATTAATAAAATTGGTAATAAGTTTATAAAATTTACGTTATTGATTGAACGCGTTGAGTGTAGCGACTAAAGCTAAACAGAGTTGTAAGTTAGTGTGTTAAATTTTATGTATGTGTAAGCAGTTGAACTAAAGTGTTGGATTGTACAAATTTTGACTGTAATTGCATTCAACTTTGCAATGAAGTACTTTGAGTCAATCGTTATTAAAAATCATAAAATTATGCAAGAAACTATTTTAAAAAGCGCATCGTTCGATTCTAAGGTAAAGCAGTACTGGATGGTTACAGCAATGCTATTTAGTTGCCTAGTACTGGTTACTATTCCGTTAATACCATTAATTTTACTTATTGTATGGCTGGTGGCAGGGCGAATTTTAGCGGCTATGTCGGCTGAGTTACTGCCACAAAAGCTAGTAGTTAAACGTGGGGTATTATTTAAAGAGGAAAAGTCGATACCGCTTGAGAAAATCACTGATGTTGGATTAAGCCAAGGCCCGCTTATGCGCTTTTTTGGGTTATATCGGTTAAGTTTTGAAACAGCAGGGCAATCAGGCCACGGTGCTTTAGTCTCTTTATTGGGAGTTGTAAATGCGGGTGAATTTAGAGAAGCCATATTGACTCAAAAAGATAACCTAAACGAACAATATCCTATTGCAGATGAACATGCAGAAGATCACCTTAACCAAGCGCTATTGGCGCGCTTAGTTGAGGTGGTTGAACGTATTGATACACGTTTAGCAGCGCTTGAGAAGCAGCGTTAACTAAGAAACTCTCTGGCTAGAGAAAAAATAAACATCATAATGATTCAACGTGTTAATAAGCTCTTTAGCCAGAGTACAGATTATACGGTTAGTAGCTGAGGTTGGCCTGCTAGCATAATGAACTCTTTTTTACGCTCTTCAAGCATTTGGTAATCAGCCGCTTTAATTGTGCTTACGTAGTTCCACTGAGCGTTTGCCTGCTCTTTGGTAAATGTTACGGTGAGGTAACCACGATTAACTAAGTTGTTGTAAGCGAGATCGTTTACTAACAGTGCAATGACTTGCTCAATTTGTGCAACTGTTTGCGCATCTTGAGTTGTCAGCGCTAAGTATTCTTCTAGACCAGGTGAAGATACTGACGCTGTTGCAAACTCAACACCTGCGTTTTTTGATGCCGCAATAGGGTTATTTGCATCTGTTTTTAGCTGTCCAGCCCAAGCATTATGGGTATCGCCCGCTAAGACAACGAGATTTTTTTGTGCAGCAACCGCTGTACCTAATAGCACTTCTCGCTCATAAGCATAACCATCCCAAGCGTCTAAATTGTATGGTACAGTTGTTTCTACACGAGCAAGCTCAGCTGGAGTAACGGTTGGATCACCTTTAAGTACTCGGATTTTTATTTGCGCTAACTCAGCAAAGAGTATATTTGCTTGAGCAAGCATTGCACGTGGATCACCACCGCTGGCTTGTGTAGTTTGTAAGCTTGATAAAAGCAGCATAACCTCAATAGGTAAATGCATTTTAGTCATAAGCACTTGTTGGCCAAGTACTTGCCAGCGATTATCTGAAGTTTTAATGCCATCGGTTAGCCAAGTTAGCTGCTCACTGCCAAGTAAAGCACGATCGTCTGCACCAAGCGCATTAACGAACTCACCTTGTCCTGTTGCAGTGCTTAACTCAAAGTCAGCATAATCTAGTGGTTTATCGCGGGCTAGCATGCGCGTATCTAACATGTATAGAGAAACTAAATTACCAAACTCAAAACGTCTATAAATACGCTCTTTGTCGGCTACATTACGAATCGGCATCCATTCGAAATAAGCTTGCAGTGCTTGTAATTTACGTTCGCTAAAGTCGCCTTCATCACTGTTATGATTTTGAGCTCCGTCGCGCCAAGTATCATTTGCAACTTCGTGATCGTCCCATACTGTGATAAACGCACAGTGACTATGCGCAGCCTGTAAATTGCCGTCAAGTCGATAATTTGCATAGCGTTTACGATAATCGCTAAGGGTGATTATTTCACCTTGGTTATCTTCTGGAAGCAGTCGGCCAAGTTTTGCAGCATCTTCAGTGGCATATCCATCGTTACCATATTCATAAATGTAATCACCTAAATGTATTACTGCATCCAAATCAGGTTGTTTCGCTATTTCGCCATACACATGAAAGTAACCAGCAGGATAATTAGCACACGAAACAACAGCTAGTTTCACTTTATCTATATCACCTATAGGTAAGGTTTTACCTTGCCCGACTGGTGACGTTTTACCATGCGCATTAAAGCGATAATAGTATGCAGTGTTAGGACGCAACCCTTGCAAATCTACTTTAAGTGTAAAATCTGTGGCACTACTGATTTGCGCTTCACCATCATGACTAATGGTAGTGAATTGCGGATCAAGCGCTACTTGCCATTGAACTTTTAGGCTATTAGTTGTTGTATCTTTTGGTGTTACTCTAGTCCAAATGATTAAACTATCATTGAGTGGATCTCCACTCGCTACACCATGATCGAAGCTCACAGGAATATGAACATCGCCATTGTCATCAAATGCGCAGCCAGTAAGTCCAAAAGATAAAACAGCAGCGCCAAAACCGGCTGCTGACGCCTTTAAAAAAGTTCTTCGTGTAAACGACATTAGTTGTACCTGTTTAATGTAAAACTAACGAGTCTACCTTATTTTTGTTACGTTTGTGTAACATTATAGGGTGTTAAGTATCTTTTTTATTTCACATGTAATAACAGTGACATCTTTGTAACCAATGCGGGTAAGTGCTTCTGCAGCTAATGTTGCTCGTGCAGCGCTAGCGCAATGCAAGTAGATTGGACGTGTCGCGTCTTTTTCTATTTCCATTAATTTCATTTCAAGCAATCCACGTGGGATGTTTATTGCTCCAACAGCCGCTTTTATTGCATGCTCAGCGGGCTCTCGTACATCAATAAGTAAACCTTTATTTTGTTCAAGCTCTTGTTTTGCTTGCTCTGCGTCAATACGGCGTTGGTTAGGTGTGATAGTTTTTAGTAAATCAGGGATTGAAGTAAGCATGAATTTTATTCCTTAACATTAAGTTTGCGTAGTAGTGCGATAGCTGGACACCAACCGCTAAAAGCGGGCTGCACTAAATTCAGTGCAATAAAAATAGTAAACCATATCCAACGAGGATCAACAAAGGTTTGTAGCAATACAGATACAATAATCATGATGCCTGCAGTTAAACGCAGTAAATTATTTAGCTTCATTTTAGTTTCTATTTTTAATATTTTATTTACTATATTCGATCTTTCTATATTAGTAAATTCTAATGTTAGACATTTATAATGTATCTATTTATACTTCACTTACTTTTTATAATAAGAGCGCGCTATGAATATAGATTTTACCGCAATGGCAGGCAATGTAGCCGAAGCTGAACAGCTATTAAAGATTTTGGCTAATAAAAATCGTTTAATGATTTTATGTTCACTCCAAGATACAGAAATGAGTGTTTCGCAACTAAACGAAGCGGTTCCGTTGGCACAATCTGCACTTTCTCAGCATTTAGCTGCACTGCGAAAAGCGAATGTTGTGGCTACACGTCGTGAAAGCCAAACTATTTACTACCGTGTGATTGACGATAATGCCGTGCAATTACTGAGCACGCTATACAGTTTATTCTGTAAAGGTTAATGTTTATGAGTACGATTGATAACGCAGTAAAAAGTAGCCTTAATGGCCGTATTCCTATCATTATTTTTGTGTTATCTATCTTGCTTGGTCTATTTTCGCTAAAACAAACTCCGCGAGAAGAAGAACCGCAAATTGTAGTGCCTATGCTCGATATCTACGTATCGACTCCAAATATAGAAGCTCCAGAAGTTGCTCGGCTAGTCACGCAACCACTTGAAAAGTTATTAGCCCAATTACGTGGCGTAAAACATATTTACTCAACGACACAAACTGATGGTGCAGTAGTGACACTGCGCTTTGAAGTGGGCCACAATCGTGAACAAGCCATACTTGATACTTATGCAAAGCTTTACAGTTACGAGCACACGATGGCGTCGGTTATTAGTCATTGGCAAGTACGGCCAATTGAGGTAAACGATGTTCCTATTGTTATGTTGGGGCTGTACAGTAAAGATCCAAAGCTTTATAGCGATTATGAATTAACTCGTTTTGCGAATGAGATTGCCAATAATCTACAGCGCATCGAACACACCAGTGAAGTAAAGGTCATTGCAGGGCGGGAGCGCGTTTTAACTATTAACCTAAATACCAGTGCATTGGCCGCTCATCAAACAACATTGAGCGATGTATATTATGCTCTGAGTGTATCTAATCAGCTTGTTCGAGTTGGAAGTATCGTTAATTCGCAGCAGCAAATAATACTTCAAGCGGGCGATGTACTTAGAAATAAATCAGCTATTGAGCAACTCATAGTTAATGTTGTGAACGCAAAGAGCGTATACATTGCTGATGTGGCAACAGTAATAGATGGACCCGCAGAGCCTCATAGCTATCAATGGTTAGCGCAATCAAATTCACAGCAAAGCTTGCCAATGGTGACATTAAGCGTTGCCAAACAAGGTGGCGCTAATGCCGTCACACTTGCTAATGATGTACACACTGTAATGAGTGCACTTAAAAATTCATTATTGCCCAAGGAGATTGATTACACCGTACTACGAGATTACGGACAAACGGCTGACGAAAAAGTAAATAATCTAACTTCTAGCTTAGTGTTTGCTGTATTTACGGTGGTGATATTTGTTGGTGTATTTTTAGGTTGGCGAGCTGCAATTGTGGTTGGGTTGGCAGTGCCAATTTGCTACGGAATAACACTTACACTAGATTTTGCATTTGGCTACAGCATTAATCGCGTTACGTTATTTGCACTGATACTCTCGCTTGGCTTACTTGTGGATGACCCTATTACCGGTATTGACAATATTAGCCGCTTTTTAAACAAAAAAGGAGATAAAAAGCAGCAAGTTGTAAGTGCAATGAGTGAGATCCGTACTGCATTAATAATGTCGACTTTGACAATTATGGTTGCGTTTATTCCGCTAGCATTTATTACCGGCATGATGGGGCCATACATGGCGCCTATGGCATTTAATGTGCCCGTAAGCGTTATGGTTTCTACCTTAGTTGCTTTTTTTGTAACGCCATGGCTTGCTATGAAGCTGTTAAAGCCGAGTTACAACGCGCCTCAAGCAACAAATAAAATAGGTATGTATGAGCGCATACTTACCCCATTATTACTCTCTAAAGCACGTGCAAAATGGATACTTTGGATAACTCTAAGTTTATTTGTGTTTAGTGCTATGTTACCCGTTTTACGATTAGTACCTCTTAAGCTCTTGCCATTTGATAATAAAAACGAGATACAAATACTAATAGATATGCCAGAAGGCACAAATTTAGAACAAACCGCAGCATTAACTCGCAAAGTACAAGCACTTACATGGCAACTTAATGAAGTAAGCGAAGTTGCAGCTTATGTTGGTCAGCCTTCCAGTATGGATTTTAATGCCATGGTACGAGGTTATTACCGCCGAGAGGCCAGTAATCTAGCTGAGCTAAGAGTGTTGCTGCTTGATAAAGGTGAGCGTGAACAGCAATCTCATGGGGTAGTAATGCGTTTGCGTGAACAACTCGCACCTCTTTCTACACAAGGTATAAACATAAAAGTAGTTGAAGTGCCGCCAGGGCCGCCCGTTTTAAGTACGTTAGTCGCTGAGGTTTATAGCGATCCCTTTGTGGATGATCAAACTCATTACTTAGCAGCTCAACAAGTGGCTCAGCGTTTAAAACAAGAGCCGCATGTTGTCGAAGTTGATACATCATTAGCCGAATCGTCGCCCCTTCAGCGTTTTATTACTGATAAGGGTAAGGCGGCCTTATCGGCAATATCCACACAAGACATAACTCAAGCTTTGCAAATTGCAGCTCAAGGTATGGACGTTGGTACGATGTATTTAGAGGGGGAAACACAGCCTGTGGCAATTCATTTACAGCTTCCCTTTGATGAACGCAATCAGTTGTCTCAATTACTCGCACTGCAAATAAGAGGTGATAGAGAGCTTGCCAAAAGCAGTAGCGAATTTGGTTTAATAAGCTCACCGCGTCCATTAGTCGCGCTTTCAGAGGTAGGTGAGTTTGTTGATTTAAACGTCGCTAAGCCTATAACCCGAAAAGATCAGCGTAATGTGATTTATGTAACGGCTGAGCTAAATGGTCGTACGCCCGCTGCGGTTATTGCCGATATAAATAGTGATTTAAAGGTAAATAATAACGACTTTGTTCAAACAAGTTGGCTGAATAGACATTTTTTTAATAACGGCGGCACGGCCGCTTGGCAATTACCGCAAGGTACACATGTGACGTTTAGCGGAGAGGGCGAGTGGCGTATTACTATTGACGTATTTAGAGATATGGGGATTGCCTTTGCTTTTGCATTGAGTGCTATTTTTATAATTTTACGAATACAAACCCAATCGGTAAGTTTGTCGCTCATTATTATGTCGGCTATTCCCTTAACCGTAATAGGTATAATGCCTGGATTTTGGCTATTAAATCAATTTGGTGAGCGCACTATTGCAGGGGCGCCAGAGCCGGTGCTATTTACCGCTACCGCAATGATAGGAATGATTGCATTAGCGGGTATAGTAGTGCGTAACTCGCTTATTTTAGTTGAGTTTATAAATCAAGCTCGCGCACAGGGTATGGTAATCAAGGATGCATTAATTGCCGCTGGTACACATCGTATGCGGCCAGTTTTATTAACTGCAGGTACTACATTATTAGGTAATTTGGTGATTACACTCGACCCTGTTTTTAGTGGGCTAGCAATAGCGATTATTTTTGGCATTGTGGCTTCTACATTATTTTCGCTTTTTGTAGTGCCGCTTGTTTATTATTTAGTGTTTGCACACACAGAGGAAAATACACATGCAAGATAAATCAAAACTTTTAGGCGCATTAGCTGCCTTACTAGTGATAATTATTGCTGTGTTATATATGGCGGGTAGCTTTTCACAAAAGCAAAGTACAGGTTTAAAGCAAAATAATATAGCTAATTACAGTGGTAGTGTACTCACTATTTCATTGCAACCAATAGCAAAAGTAGAAAAAGTACCTGGGAGCGTTATTGCCAAACAAAACACACAAATATCATCACGTATCATGGCGCAAATAGAGACGTTAAACGTACGTGCGGGCGATAAAGTAATAAAAGGAGATGTGCTTATCACTTTGCAAAAAGACGATATAACAGCTCAAGTAGCGCAAAGTACTGCACAAATAAATGTAATTAAGGCATCACTCAATCAAGCCAATAAACAGCTAATACGTATAAAAGAGCTAAGTAATAAGCATTTAGTGTCAGTAAGTGAGTTGGACGACGCACAAGCCAAGTTTGATAATTTAACGGCAAGTTTTGCGGTGGCTGAGCAGCAGCAAGCTCAAGCAAAAATAGCTCTTAGTTTTACCTCTATTACTGCGCCCATTTCAGGTGTCGTTGTTGAGCGTTTAGTTGAGCCAGGTGACACCGTAATACCTGGTAATACTTTATTGGCACTTTATAACCCAAAGCAGTTACAAGTAGAGTTTAATATACGGGAGCGCCAGGCAGTAAAACTAAAAATTGGTGAGCGTTTAAAGGTTATATTCCCTTCATTAAATACACAAAGCGATGCAACGGTGAGTGAAATAGTACCTGTGGCAGATAAAGCCGCACGTAGTTTATTAATTAAACTCGACTTTGATTCGCAACTAGGCTTGATGCCAGGCTTATATGCGCAGCTCATATTGCCTCTAAATAAAGCACAAGGTGTATTAGTACCAATAAGTGCGGTACATAACGTTGGTGAACTTAATATGGTATATATTATTGAGGATGGACAAATACAAAGGCGATTTGTTCGTTTAGGCGAGGTTGTGAATGCACAGCAGCATGTTGTCGCAGGGTTAAACCCTGGCGACATAATTGCTATTGATTATAACGTTAGCCAGACTAAATAACCTTAACTCTGGATAATAAATCTATCTCGAGCAGCTATTTTCAGCGCTAACTGCGTTGAATTTACTTGCAATAGGCCAGCTATTAACGTGTAAATCCGCCTTGCTTTCACTGAAAAT
>NZ_PNDU01000644.1:0-257 GCF_005886635.1 Pseudoalteromonas sp. S558
AAAGTCTAACAAAAATACCCTGAAGATGTGTAATCAGACATTTTAAAAAATTCATGAGTTGATAAACGCGCATATACAACGAACGTTTTTTCTAACTACCTTTTAAATTTTTCAAAAAAGCATCTTGATAAAGTACTTTAACTTGAAGCTTAAATTATACAAAAATTAAACTACACCGAAGAGAAATTTAGAACCGAAGAACAAACGGTTAAAGGTGAGTACTTAAAAAACTACGCGAGGCCAATTCGTAAATTATT
>NZ_PNDU01000645.1:0-382 GCF_005886635.1 Pseudoalteromonas sp. S558
ACATGAATTGCACTTGAAAGCACCACATTCTTGGACGTTATACAATCAGGCTCAAATTCAATTACACCGGTATCATGCACGGTTACTTGCGTATTATTATTAAGAGTAAATTGGCCTGCATCCAAATGCCATTCATGGTTTCGAGAAAGCGTTAAAAAATCACCATCATGTTTTAATTGATTAATATATTCTGAAGTGGCTGACATCACTATAAAGCCCTTTTTGTTTTATAAATTGTAGATACAAAAACGGCTGAATAAATCAGCCGTTTTTAATTTTAATTGCAGATTAGCTAATTACTGAATCAACCAGTTTCTTAGCTTCTTTTTCTAATAAGGCTAAATGCTCTTCGCGTTTAAATGATAGTAGATATATTTTATAT
>NZ_PNDU01000646.1:0-263 GCF_005886635.1 Pseudoalteromonas sp. S558
TGCGTACTCAAAATATTTCTCACCGCGTTAGTGGTAGCACATTTGTAGATGAGCAACCATTAATTGAATTAACCTCTCCAGCACTAAAACTAGTAAAAAGCTTTACTCAAAAAATACCTGTCCGTGCACAACACGAAACCACAATTGAATCGGCACTTAAGCAAATAAATGCCAAACACTCTGATATAATTTTGGTCACTGCTGATAATCATAAATTCGTTGGCATTGTTTCTAGCGCTTAATTCCCACGCAGAAAACGTCCG
>NZ_PNDU01000647.1:0-380 GCF_005886635.1 Pseudoalteromonas sp. S558
GGTTTTGCAGTCACTCAGCAGAAGTAATCTAACCAGACTTCAAATCACCCCCGAAGTCATGCATACGAACCCCGTTTCAAACGATCCTAAAGCAGATTTAAGTCGCATTTACCAGTACGGCTGTGATGAAAATTCACAACAGCAAGCAGTAAATTATTTTTATGCTTTTTTTTCTATGTTTGAAAAACTAGCAGCAAACCCTTATTTCTACCAATCAGTTGAGCATATACGTAAGGGTTATCGGCGAGCAGTCTGTTGTTCAGACAGTATTTATTAAAGGGTTACCGAAGAAATTGTAGAAATTATGTCTATTTTGGGTGGAATATATACACAAGAGAGGTTGTGAAAATTTAATCTGGAATACTAGCCAAGAAGATTTC
>NZ_PNDU01000648.1:0-276 GCF_005886635.1 Pseudoalteromonas sp. S558
GGTTTGCGTTTTGTAGAAGAAAATTTAAATAGATTATATAATGGCTACCATACAGTTGAAGGCGTGCCAATGAAAAAACACCGCACCCACGCAGAAAAGCTAGAGCAAAATGAAAGTGATATCAATGCACGTGGCGAGCTAGGTAGTAGCCGATGTCAGTACGAGTTACACCCTGCAATTAGAGGCTCCGAAAACGCAAAGTTTGCGGTATCTGCCTTTTTGCAAGCTAAAGCGTGGAAAACATCTCAGCTACAGTATTTATTAAGCTCTGGTGTA
>NZ_PNDU01000649.1:0-296 GCF_005886635.1 Pseudoalteromonas sp. S558
TTTAAAATTATTTTTGATCTGACTTTGACGTTATCAACAGGCTTTATAACCACATTATCATAAACATGTATATACGATCGAAAAATATGAAATTAAGTTTTTGACTATTAAGAAATATCAATAGATAAGCGATTATAAAACCACCAAAATCAATATAAACATAGATTCCCACAACCTTATAAACAACTTGATAAGAAGATTACATTAAAAGATAAATTGTTAATCTATTAATTATCAATAAGTTAAAGGCTCTCTAAAAAAGCAGTGTAAAATTACTACAAAAATAGTTATACAAA
>NZ_PNDU01000650.1:0-333 GCF_005886635.1 Pseudoalteromonas sp. S558
AACTTAAAAACATAGATATATATTGCTTCCTCGATTACGTCGTATTCTATAGCCCAGCTAATACACATTTCTGTGAACTCTTGAATAGTTTCGGCTGAAGCGTCTGTAGTATCGCTTGCAACTGCATTTGCAGCTGATAAAGCGAAAAATGGTGCAACGATTAACGCGAGTAATGCTTTATTCATTTTTTTATTACTAAAAATGGAGTAAAAATCGATTATCCATTCAAATAATGCCTACATAAAAAAAGTGTAACCAAGCAAGAACATCTCTGTTGGTAAACTGATTTATAATCACAATTCACACAAAGGAAAACGAAAAATTTTTATCGTC
>NZ_PNDU01000651.1:0-416 GCF_005886635.1 Pseudoalteromonas sp. S558
ATTCAATTTTTCAGGTCTTAGTGAGCAGCTCAAACAGTTACAAGTGTATTTTGTAGGGAGTGAGTTTGCAAAGCATGAGGCAGGCTATTTAGAGGGGGCTATATCCGCTGTAGATAGCGCATTAGCTAATTTAATGGATGCTTAGCTTTTTAAAAGGCGTGCTATGTAGGCACGCCTTTGTAAGGTATTAGTCTTCTGATTTGATAACGGTTTCTTCACCTGTGCCAAGCATAGTGGCTAACCAACGCCCTTCGTCACTGGCTTCTAGCGCTATTTTTACAATCATGGTTAACGGCACTGACAACAACATACCTACAGAGCCTAATAACCAGCCCCAAAATATTAACGATAAAAACACCACTAAGGTAGAAAGCCCGAGGCCTTTACCCATGTATTTCGGCTCTACAATATTACCC
>NZ_PNDU01000652.1:0-336 GCF_005886635.1 Pseudoalteromonas sp. S558
AAAACAGCTGGTGTATGGCTATTTTGATTTTGGTATTCGCTTTAATATGGACGTGCTAGTGTTCACCAATGGCGCGCATGAAGGCATGGCTATCGCGCTAAAGTGGGTGACACAGCCAGGTGATATTGTGGCCATAGAAACGCCCTGTTATCATGGGATCATAGAGCTAATAGAAAGCTTAGGCCTTAAAGCGCTCGAAATACCACTGTGACCAGATAATGGCATGTGGTTAAGCGATTGGGAACGCGCTTTAAATCAGCATAATATTTTAGCGTGTGTCTTCTGCACCGCGATTCGTACGCCTGTAGTCCTCTGTATGCCAGAGACGACCCGCCC
>NZ_PNDU01000653.1:0-251 GCF_005886635.1 Pseudoalteromonas sp. S558
TCGCCAAATTATATACAAAATTACTAATTAGACCATTTTCTTCCATTAAAACAGGGCAGAGTGTTTTAGATGATAAAAATGCCCGTACCGTAATTGGTGATATATTATCTGATTTTAAAGAAACCGTAAAGGTTAATGATAGAGCAATGTATTAAGCATTTGCTCTGTCTTGCAGCGTAGGCGCTGGTGAAGCATATATATTAGGACATTCGTCTTGTGATAATTTAACTCGCTTCATAGAAATATTTGCA
>NZ_PNDU01000066.1:0-23999 GCF_005886635.1 Pseudoalteromonas sp. S558
TAGGAGTGTTTATTTGCTTTAATTATTCATATATTTATGAAGGATAATATTATGATACATATTTGTTCTATATAAATAATTTTTAACGTAGTTAGTGAGTTATTTAATACGCTAGAATGATCATGTTTTTAATAAAATTAGTATAATTACGCAGGTCCATATTAAAAATTCGCTTGTTGCACACTATAACCATACAAAATGAAGGGGCATATAACACAAAGCGACTCTGCTGAGGTATAATACATAAAAATGTTAACTCACTGAAAAAGAGCCTCCATGAGTATTGAAAAAGCCTTAATTGAACGCAGTAATAACCAATGTGAATTGTGTGCCGCAACTGATCATCTAGCTGTTTACGAAGTTCCTCCTGTAACAGACACTCACTCAGATAGATGCATTTACACATGCCAAACATGTAAAGATCAAATCGAAAACAGTAGCGAATTAACACCAACACACTGGCATTGCTTAAACGACAGTATGTGGAGCCAAACGCCTGCAGTACAAGTTGTCGCTTATAGAATGCTTTCGCGCTTAGCACCAGACAATGGCTGGGCGCAAGACGCACTAGACATGATTTACCTTGAAGAAGACACGCTTACTTGGGCTAAAAAAGCACTTGCAGAAGATGACGATGTTAAACATGTTGATAGCAATGGCGTAGTACTTCAAGCGGGTGATACTGTGACACTTATTAAAGATTTAGATGTTAAAGGTAGCAGTCTTACCGCCAAACGTGGAACCGCTGTACGTAACATTGGTTTGACAAGTAACCCTGAGCATATTGAAGGCCGTGTTGACGGCCAGCGTATTGTTATTTTAACTAAATTCGTTAAAAAATAAGACAAAAAAAAGCGCTGTAAATACAGCGCTTTTTATAAGCTAAAGTGATAAAAACCTACTCATCAACGAGCTGTTCGCTACGATAAAAACCACTTGGTTTACTCAATAAACTCATTAACTCTGGTAACACTTCATCCATAGTATGTTTTAACTTCCAAGGCGGATTAATGACTATCATGCCAGATGCCGTCATGCCATGCACATCAGTATCTTCTTCAGTGCCTAGTTCAAACAATTGAATGTTTCGCATGCCGGAATCTATTAACCCTTGTTCCATATTATTAATGCGCTCTCTATCTACTACTGGGTACCAAATCATATAAGTGCCGGTAGAAAAACGTTGATATGCTTTAATTAAAGTCGCCACAACTGTTTCATAATCATCTTTAATTTCATAAGGAGGGTCAATCAATACACACGCTCGACGAGATGCTGGAGGTAATAATCCCACTAATCCTGCAAAACCATTTTCACCACGCACACGAATCGATCGTTTACCTTGCATGTTTTCTTCTAGTAACAATAGATCTCGCGGATGAAGTTCAAAAAACCAGCCTTTATCTTGGCGGCGTAAAAAATGTTCAGCTATTTTTGGCGAACCTGGGTAGAACTCCAGTGCATCCGTTTCGTTAAATGATTTAATTAACTCAATGTAATCATTCAGTGCTGCGTGCTTACTTGTATGTTGCCATAGCTTTTGAATACCATCTTGATATTCTTGTGTTTTTTGTGCATCAGCTGCAGCTAATTCAAAAAAACCAGCACCCGAATGCGTGTCTATATAATCAAGCGGCTTATCTTTAAGCGTTTGATAGCCTAGCACCTGTGCTAATACTAAATGTTTGAGTACATCAGCAGGATTACCAGCATGAAATGAGTGTCTGTAACTAAGCATTGTTTATTTTCGCCATACGCTATTTAATAAAAAACAGTGAACCATAAGCTCTATACTTTGGCAACTGAGAGTGAACCATTTCTGAATGAAAAAGCACATACGCTGAATTATCCCTTAACGAAGAAGAAAAATCAGCTAAAACCGCCGTAAATGCTGGCAAATCAACACACTTTGCTTTACATTTGCATGACATTAATTACAGTTATATGAGCGCCTTTATGAACAACAATACTCTTCAACAACTCGAACAACTGATCGATTCCTTAATTGATCGTAACAATCAATTACAAACAGATGTTTCTAACTTAAAAGATCAAAATAGTAAACTCATTGACGAGAATGAACTATTACAGTTGGAAGCTCTTGAAAACGAAGAAAAACAAAAAGATGCGAGCACTACGTTATCGGGTCTTCTAGACAAGTTACAAAGCGCACAACAGGCTAACTAATGTCTGAGCTGCAAAACCAGCGGGTCACTGTTGAGTTGCTAGGTAAAGAGCAGCAATTTGCTTGTCCCGAAGGACAAGAAGATGCATTAATAGCAGCAGCTAAAAATCTAAATGACTTAGTTGATAAAATGAAAAAACGCTCAACAGTCAGAAGCGATCAAAAAGCCTTACTTATGGCTGCGCTTAACTTAAGCCATGAATTGCTAGAAGCAAATACACAGGCTACGGTTGAGCAGCAACAACAAGACCAACTTATTGATAAATTGAGTCAATATTTGGCAAGTGACCCTAAACATCAAAAATAAAAAGCGCACACTGCGCTTTTTGTTTATTATAAGAGCAATTAAAATAATATAGCGTTGAGAGATTAAATGAAGTTAATTAATTCCAATAGAATCACTTCATGTAAGCACTTACTACTAGCATATATTTTGCTCTTTTTAGCCCCTCTATCCCATGCAGCAGTTAGTTGGGAAACAATTAATGCCAATATTCAATTTTTAAAACAAGAAAATAAACTGCGCTTTTACGACTCAAATCAAGTGTTAATTGAGGGCAAAAAATGCGCGCTACTTGTAGATGCAAGCGGAAATTTTGCTGGTGTAGAGCAATTAGTTAATGATTTAAAAAAACGCCTCAAAACCCCTTTATGTTATTTAGTTGCTACGCATTACCATGATGATCACTTACTTGGCATGGCAGTGATGCAGCACTTTTATCCTGACGCAAAACTAATTGTTCATCAACAAGTCAATGATAACTTTAGTGTGTATCAAAAAGCATTTACTAATCAGCTTGATAATTATGAAAAAAGTATAGAACTCAGCTACCAACGCTTAGCCAATATTGCTAAAGAAGATCAACCACAGTGGCGAGAGAAATTAGAGTTAGCAAAAAAGCGACTATTTCGCTGGCGAGAATATCAACTTAATGCCCCTCAAATTGCTATCAATAAGAGCAAAACGCTCGATTTAGGCGGTTTTGAGCTAACGCTTAATGCGCATGCAGCACATACCAATGGCGATTTAACCATTAGTACTAACGGTGGCAGTGTTTTAATTGGAGGTGATGCTGTAGATTGGCTCCCTTATCCAGGTCATGGTGAACTCAATAGCTGGCAAGCACTTCTTAAACAATATATAAACGATTCAAAGATCACCTTAATTATCCCAGGCCACGGTGGTACGCTTAATAGAGCTCAGCTTAAGCAGCCTTTATCATTTTTAACAGCCATTACTAAACATGTAAAAAATAATAAAGACCAGACTGTAGAAAAACTGATGCTGTCGTTCCCTGAATCAGTTATGAAACCTTATACAGAAGAGGCACTTAACAAAAAATCGAGTAACCTATTTTTACAAACTGGACTAACCCGCGCTAAAAACACTAAATAACTCAACACAACGGATTGTGTTAAAATGATAAAAGGAATGTATAAAAGTGATCACTATGCGCAGCTTGGTTTTATTTTGTTTAAGTCTATTTTTATTTGGTTGCGGGAGTACAGAGCCTGAGCTACAAGACGCTCCAAAAATACTTACCCACCATGAGGCTGATTACCAATCTGAAAATGAATTACAAAAAAAACAAATCAGTTCTAAACTAGCACCATCGCCACTTAAACAAACTGATATTAAAAAGCGTCAAACTCAAGTAACTGACTTATGGGTACATGTTGCGAATAATCTGCATTTCAAAATTCAGAAAAACGTTGCGTTAAATAAACGCATTAACTGGTATTTAAAACAGCCAAATTATTTACGCACAGTAAATAAGCGCGCCGCTCCCTATTTTTATCACATTGTTAAAAAGGTTGAAAAAAAAGGCTTACCCATGGAGCTCGCGTTACTGCCATTTGTTGAAAGCGGCTTTAGGCCCACAATCGTATCATCGCAACAAGCTGTAGGCATATGGCAGCTAGTAGCTGCAACGGCACATCACTTTGGTGTAAAATCAGATCAATGGTATGACGGTCGTCAAGATGTACTTGCTTCAACCGATGCAGCGCTTGATTACTTAAGCTACTTACACAAACGTTTTGATGGTAATTGGTTACATGCCCTTGCTGCTTACAACACTGGCGAAGGTCGCGTTAAACGCGCAATCGAAAAAAACAAAAAACGCGGTAAAAGCACCGATTACTGGTCACTCAGTCTGCCAAAAGAAACCGCCGACTACGTACCCAAACTACTTGCATTGAGCTACCTAGTTAAACACCCACAAAAACCACTCAAGCGCCCAAAATTAGCTTATAAACCATTGACTACACAAATGGATGTCGGTCAACAATTTGATTTTTCGGTGATCGCTAAACTTTCAGGTGTAGGTTCAAAAAAATTACATGCGCTCAATCAAGGCTATTTAAAAAATCAAAGCTCACCCAATGGCCCGCACACTTTACTTCTCCCTATCAGACAAGAAGCACTTTTAAAAAGCCAATTTTTTAGGGCTAATTTTGCAGGTGAATACATAGTAATAAAAAACGATACACTTTATAGCATTGCAAGGCGTTTCGACATGTCGGTCATCGCCTTAAAACAGCTTAATAATAAACAAACAAACTTAATTAGTGTTGGTGAAAAGCTCTTAGTTGGGCAACCAAAAACGCTTCCAAAATCCCTTACGGTTGACTATAAAATAAGTCCCTACCTTGAACATAAAGAATTGGTTATTCCCACTATAGAAATAAACTATGAGGTAAAACAAGGTGATAATCTATGGGAAATCAGCCAGCTGTATGATGTAGCTCATAGTGATTTAGCTAAATGGAATAAACTCTCTGCATCGAGTGTATTAAAACCTGGTACGCAACTCGTGATGTTTATACCCCAAGCAAAAAAACCTAAAGCAATACCAATAAAAAAGAATTTACTATTAGATCTACAAAAAACACTAAATCAACCACGTTAAGTTTATAAACAACTCTATTTCGCGTAAAATCACCTCCTAACATAGTAAAATTTAAAGAGACAAGCATGCAAATTAGTAAAAATTCAGCGGTTGAATTTCATTACACCCTTAGCGAAGCGGGTGAGCAAGTAGAAACGAGTACAAACGACGCACCGCTTACTTATATTCATGGCAGCGAAGGCATGCTTCCTGGTTTAGAAAAAGCCCTTGAAGGAAAAGCCGCTGGTGAAAAATTTAGCGTAACATTAGAGCCAAGTGAATCTTATGGCGAACGTGTTGACGACTTAATTCAACGCATTCCATTAAAGCACTTACAAGGTGATGTTAAAGTATGGAAACCTGGTATGACTGCAATGGTTACCTCTAATCAAGGTCGCCATCAGGTAACGATTGTAAAAGTAGGCCGTTTTAACGCAGACTGTGATTTAAACCACCCATTTGCTGGTAAAACACTGACATTTGCTGTTGAGGTTATTTCTGTTCGCGAAGCAACAAATGAAGAACTTTCTCATGGCCATGTTCATGCTGAAGGCGGTTGTGGTCACTCGCACTAATAAGCACTAATAAGCACTAAAGGAGCAAGTATGTCTAAAGTTGCGATTGTCACTGGCGGTACAAAAGGTATTGGCTTAGCCGTAGTAAAGCGTTTATTACACAACGGCTATGAGGTTCACAACCTTGATATAGAGCCTAGCGACAGCGGTGAATTTCATCTATGCGATGTTAGTGATGTCGCTGCCGTACGCAACTGTATAATGTCCATATGTAAACAAACACAACGTGTTGATGTACTTGTTTCCAACGCAGGAAAACACTTAAGCGCTAATATTGAAAGCACCGATGAGAAAACCCTCGATGCACTTTTTGCACTTAATGTGAAAGGTGCTTACGCTGCCGTACAGAGTGTACTACCTAATATGAAAGTCCAAAATAGTGGTTCTATTATATTAATTGCTTCTGATCAGGCAATTATAGGTAAGCAAAACTCGTTTGCGTATAACCTAACTAAACATGCCCTTGCTTCAATGGCAAAAACAACAGCGCTTGATTACGCCAGCTTTAATATTCGTGCAAATGCAGTATGTCCTGGCACAATAGAGACCCCACTATTTCACAATGCAATAGATGCGTACTGCGCGCAAAGTGGCGCTAACAAAGCTGAAATAGTTGCCGAAGAAGCCAGCCTTCAACCGCTAAATCGATTAGGTCAAGCTGACGAAGTTGCGGCACTTGTCAGTTTTTTAGCAAGCGACGATGCCAGCTTTATTACTGGCAGCCTACAAAGCATTGATGGTGGCTATACAGCCCAATGAGTACAAAAATAATTGACCCACATGTACACTTTTTTAATTTAAGTGAGGGTCAACATTCATGGTTACAAGGCGCTTCCCCACCAACATGGCCAAATTTAGACAAAATAAAACAGCCTGTTAGCGAAGAAGATTTAATTCAAAGCACCGATTTTAAACTTGTAGGTCTTGTGCATATTGAAGCGGGGTTTGATAATAATGCGCCAATAAATGAGTTACATTGGCTAACCACGCACTTAAAAAAAATACCTTTTAAAGCAATTAGTTTTGCGCAAATTGATCAAGAAATTGATTATTTCTCTGCTGCACTAAAAAATATTCAGCATACTCATTTAGCTGGGATTAGGGATATAACCGAAGGCAATGATGCAACCCGCTTACTCAATAAAAATTGCTTTGATAATCTAGAGTACCTAAGTCATTTAGAATTACACTTTGAGGCGCAGTTTGAGCTTGAAAATATACCAGTGACAGAAAAACTCGCTCACTACGCTAAACAGCTCCCGCAATTACAGATTGTCATTAACCATGCGGGATTACCTAACAATACTGCGCTTTGGCAACAAGCGATTAAACAACTAGCCAAGCACTGTAATATTTTTATAAAGTTTTCAGGCTTTGAGCTTTTAGCATTAAATAATCACCAACAAATTGAATGCTTTAATACAATTTTAAAACAGTTTGGCGAGCAGCGCATTATGTTTGCTAGCAACTTCCCCGTTTGCCAAATCAACACTAGCTACAACAACTTATGGCACTCTTATTCAGATTTATGCCATAGTGAAGGCACTTGGCACCAATTAAGCTACAAAAACGCTAAACATCTCTACCAAGTATAAATAAAAACCGCTATATTTACTTAACAGTATAAAAAGCGAGCCTCTACATGTTCACTCTAACTAAACTAAATATGGCAAAAACACTCCTACCTTTAACACTCGCTAGCACTTTAGTCGCGTGTGGCGGTGGAGGAAGCTCAGCCAATACAAGTACTGGTACTGGTACTGGCAAAACTACAAATAATGCCAGCTGGGTTTCCGGTACGTTTGCTAATGCAAGTCAATTTAAAGGGCAGTGCCAAGCTATTAATGAAAAAAACTGGCTGCGCTCTTGGAGTAACGAAACTTACCTGTGGTACGACGAAATTATAGATACCGACCCTGCGCTTACCAGCGCAGTAGCTGATTATTTTGAGCTGCTTAAAACGAACGAACTTACTGACTCTGGTGCTGAGAAAGATAATTTTCATTTCACTTTATCAAAAGATGAATGGGAGCGCCAAAGTCAAGCCGGCATTAGTTATGGCTATGGTTTTAATATAAAATTAATCGCTAGCAGTGCCCCACGACAAGCCGTTGTTACCTATACCGAGCCAAATACGCCAGCAAGTAGTCAAAATATAATACGTGGATTTGAGCTTGTTGAAGTCGATGGGATTGATTTTGTTAATGCAACTTCAGCTAGTGATGTTAGTACCCTTAATGCAGGCTTATTTCCAAAGCTAACAGGGAAAGTAACCGAGTTTATATTTAAAGACATCAGCACTAACGAAAATCGCACCATTACACTTACGTCCCAAAATGTAACATCCCAACCAGTGATCAATGTTCGCACAGACCTTGCCGGTGGTGATGTCGGGTATTTTCAATTTAATACTCATAACGCGATTGCCGAAGAGCAACTATATAATGCATTTAACGAACTTGCTGCGAGTAATATTAAAGATTTAGTGATTGATGTACGCTACAACGGCGGCGGTTTATTAGAATTGGCTAGTCAAGTTGCCTACATGGTTGCGGGTAACGCAAACACGCAAGGTAAATTTTTTGAACGTACAATTTTTAATGATAAAAATCCAAATACTAATCCTGTAACAGGTGAAACAATAACGCCGATGCCCTTTACTAATCAGTTTAAAGGGTTTGATAAAAACGCAAGTATTGTAAGCGGTAGCCAGCTACCTACACTAAACCTAAATCGTGTTTATGTACTTACCACCAGTAATACTTGCTCTGCAAGTGAGGCTATTATGAATGGGTTACGCGGTGCTGATATAGAGGTTATTCAAATTGGCTCTGGTACATGTGGTAAGCCCTATGGTTTTTACCCTACCAATAATTGTGATACTACTTATTTCACTATTCAATTTACTGGCCAAAATAATAAAGGTTTTGGTGAATACTCAGATGGGTTTGCACCACAAAATACGGTTGATAACGCCCGTCAACCCGTGCGTATTGAAGGCTGCGCCGTTGCAGATGATTTTACCAAGCAACTAGGTAGTGCGGATGAAAGACTGCTTAGAACAGCATTAGAGTATCGCACCTCCGGCAGCTGCCCTGCACCAAGCTCAATAAACAGCATGCGCGGTTTTGCATCATCTACTGATACCCCTGAGGTAAAAGATACGCGAATTCAAACTATGCTTGAACAAAACATCATTCTTCGCGATAACATGAGATAAACTATGAAAATACGTTCATTAATAGTCACGATTATTACAGCGATTGCACTATCTGGATGCTCAGCACAAAGCTCAGAGTCGACACCTAAGCTGCAACATGCATTATTAGTAGAGCCTAATAGTGCCGCTGTCGCCGAAGTTATCGCCCTGCTACTTCATAGTCCGCATGTACAATTGGCTGATGACGTATTTCTAACAAGCAGTACGGTGACACTTGATAGACTTAATCAAAAAGATGCTTTGGGTAACCCTATTATGGGCAAGCAGCTCAACATGCCCGATCAATTTGAGCTAATGATTAAAGATGGACAATGTTTTGTGCGCCACCTTGATAGCAAGGCAACCAAAGCGCTAAATGGCGCTAATTGTCGAGTAAACAATTAGTTTACTCTGTGGCAGTGATATACAAAAAAGCGCTACGCTCACTGAAGTATATGCTTTACAGATAACCGCAGCTTACTTAAGCTGCAAAAGTAACTACAATGATATTTATTAACCCTAAAACAGGATATTAAAATGAGTAATCTTAGCTTTCGAGTTATTCCTAAAGAAGATGGACAATGGGACATTTCTAGCCCAACGGGCGGAGATAGTGAAAATATTTGTATTGATTATAAAGAACTAAAGGCAGGGCAAGCCGTCAATTTATATTATGAATTGGCTGATTGCCCAGAATGGGAATTTGCTGAAAATGGCACGTATTTCTCTGATGCCAAAGATAATTTTAATTATCAATTAACAAGTATAGTAGCAAATGGCGGTCAATCACTTATTGTGTCTATTTCAAGCATTATTCCTGCTCACGCATTACCTGCTGAGCTGGCAACAAAACTTGCTGACAATCCAGATGAAGCTATTTCTGGCCTGCTAAGTGAGAGTGCGGATTATGAAGTAAACTTCCGCCTTGTAGCAAAAAACAATGCTAATTCTGAATCAAAAATGCGTTATTTTTCTCAAGATCCGCGCGTAATCCTTCAAGATATGGAACCGCACTAGCAAGCTAATCTATGTACAGAGGAAGTTATAATTCTCTTTACCTAAGAGTGTTTTAAATTGACTCTCTGTACATAACGGTTTAAACCAAATAAGCCGATAGAACACAGGGCTCCAGCCTTTTTTGATACCTTGTTCTATCGATGCAACCGCTGAATACTTTTCTCCTAAAATAGTTTGAACCATAGCTTTTACAAAATAAACTTCACTTAATTCAGAGTTTTGATTTAAAGCCCGATCAATGCTAATCATCGCCTCTTGGCTTTTACCTAAATGAACTTGCGCTTGCGCTTTTTCTAATAAGAGTTCAACAACTTGTGTATCATCAGCAATCCCTTTATCTATGTTTTTATAAATATCAAAAGCCTGATCCTTTTTACCTAACATAAATAAAATATCGGCCAAGTTAAGCTGTTGTGTACTATTTTTAGACGAAAGTTCCACAGCCTTTTGCGCATAATATAACGCTTCTGTAAGCTCCCCTTTTAAAGACAACACAATAGAGTAATTTGAATATGTTGATGAGATAGCTGTCGAATCCGTAATTAATCGCTGATAATTTATTTCTGCTTTAACTAAATCCCCGGATAGCAGCGAAATATCAGCCAGTGTTTGCAAAGTAATAAAATCATTAGGCGTATATGAAAGTACTTTAGATAAGTACTGTGATGCTTTTTGATTGTTACCTTTAATTAAGTAAGCAATTGCTAAATTTCGGGTTGCGACAAGTGTCGGTCTTATTTTATAAGCAAGCTTTGCATGAGTTAATGAACGCTCTAGCTCGCCACTTCTTTTATAATAAATAGCTAGCAAAGTTTGCTTTTGAAACTCTTCAATATCTGAACTTTGAATTTTTTCGATTACTATATCAGTGTTATATTCATCTTTAACATGTTGATAAATTTCTAATAAATCAATTAAATAAGCTGGGCTGTCATGATAAGCGCTCGGAAGCGTATCTAATGTCATTTTTAATTTTTTTATCACTTCAGGGTTGAGTGTTTCATCATAATGACGCATTACAATTTTACGATATAGTGGATATAAAGGTGTAAATTCAGGGCTATGTAATATTAAATCCTCTATGTCTGCAATTAAAGAAAGAGTATTACGGGAGTTAGTTGAAACAACGTTGACCAAGCTTACATAACGCTCTAAAAATTCACGCTCTTTTTTTAATGCTTGTTTAGTCGCAATATCACCCGTATAGAGTTTTTCGATGAAGCTGCTTGTTACATTATAAATACCCATGTAATTCTCAGTATCACTCGCGCTTCTTTCAGCACGAACTAAAGTGCCACTTTTACCATCAAGTAAACTTAAATTAATATCACACGACAATGGAGTACAATCCAAATGAGTAGTAAGTAACTGATCCGCATTAAGCGCTTTGCCTAAAATAGGCAAACTTAAATTGTCTCCTAATAACTTTTGAGTTTGTCGAATTTCGATCTGAGAAATTAACGCATAACCTGAGGTATCTAATAAATATTGTCTAATAGCATCATTAATTGCCAGATTGAGCACTTGCTTTTGAGAATCTAATAGCTTAGTTTTTTTGCTAAACTCAATGGGGAGTACTGCAACGTAAGTTTTAGGTTTATTTGCCTGCCAATACCAAATACTCGCTGAAAAAAAGCCAATAGCAATACACGATAATAATGTAAAAACAGTAAATTCTTTCCATTTTTTCTGTTTGCTTGCTAACTGAATATCCGCCAGAGAAATCGTCTCGCTATTATTATTTAGCAACATCATGATATGCTTCAACTCTTCAATAACTTCAGCACTCGATGCAGGACGTTGCTTTACATGATATGAAAGAAGACGATTTATCAATAATCCTAATGGTTCAGGAATATCCGCAATAGCACAAGCATCAGCACGGCAGCGACTATTTTTTATTTGCTCTGCAATTGATTTATTAGAAGGTGTGGACGATTGCTCCATGTATGGATGTTGGTTAGCAAAAAGTTGGTAAGCAATTAGCCCCAATGAAAACAAGTCACTTCTAAAATCTAACGGCTGCTCGTTTAATTGCTCTGGCGACATAGCAGTTAAACTACCAAAACTACTGTTTTCTTGAGCTTGAAAAGTGTCTTTTATTTGTGAAATACCAAAATCAGCAATTTTAGCTGAGCCACTTTCATTAACCAATACGTTAGCTGCTTTGAGGTCAAGGTGTAAAATATTTTGTTGATGAATTGCAAATAGTCCTTGAGTTATATCAAGTAGCAACTCAAGTTTTTTTGGTAATGTAAGATTTTTTTGTTTAATTAAGCATTCAAGCGTTGTGCCTTTGACATATTCCATCTCTAGAATCAATTGCTCGTCATGTTGAATAGTTTTATAAATTTGCACTATGTTTGGATGATTAAAGCACGCTAATAATTTAGCCTCCAACAAGGTTTTATCAGATATAGGAGATGATAAGTCAATGACCTTGAGCGCCACTTGTCGATCTAATTTTAAATCAATGCCAAGGTATACTTTACTCATACCACCTTGCGCCAAAGGATGTAGCTCTCGGTAATGATCTTCGAGTTTAAACACACTGCTCCCGATTATTAAAATTATGTTAACCATTAGTTTAACTTCAAAGGTCAAATAATTGCAATCTATTGATATTATTTAACTATAATAAAGAATAACAACTGGAAATAAATGATTAATTATGGCCATTTTAAAACACACTAAATCGCAAAAAAACTTATATTTACGTGCCTTTCATCGCTTTGGTAGATTAGCGCATTCTGTAGATACTTTTCTTGATTTCCCTGAAGTCACACGTATCCATGCCGTAATTGAGTGGCTTAATGAGCAATGGTATATCAATGATTTAAGTAAAAATGGGGTCTGGTTAAACGACATTAAAATCGCTACAAACCAAAATACACTTTTAAAACAAGGCGATAAACTCAGTTTTTCACAAATCAATAATTTGGTGTATCACGTTACTTCGGTAGAGCCACCACGAGATTTACTGTTTCCGGTAAGTGAGTCACAAGAGCAAATCATATACCTAGAGCAATACCACTTTTTACCTAATAATAAGCATCCTGAAGTTATTTTGCATTTCGATTCACAGCAGCACTGCTGGTATTATGAAGACATGCATGAACACTTACAACAACCAATTAATGATGGTCAAGATTTGCGTGTTGGCAACAATGTATGGCGTTTATTTCTAGCTGGCGCAGCCACCCAAGAAAAAACCGTCGAGCTAAAAGCACAGCCAAGTAATAACTTGGAATTTATTTTTAACCTCAGTCTTGACGAAGAGTTAGCCGAGCTTAAAATTAAAAGTCAGACAGCACTACTCGATTTTGATGTTCGCTCACATCACTATCTCACCCTGCTATTAGCGCGTTATAAACTACAAGATATTCAAAATGGCTTTGAAGCAGATACACAAGGGTGGGTACAAGTTAAAAAGCTAGCTAAGGATTTAGGGATCAGTGAAGCGCATGTAAATATTCAAATTCATCGCGCACGCAAACAATTTGTTGAGCTATTAAATAATGAAATAATACCCAGCGCATTAATAGAAAGAAAACGCGGTAAAGTTCGCTTTGGCGGTAAGTTATTTACCATTTATAAAGGCAAAAAAATAGAATCTTCTAATTTAGAAAACACTATTGAATAAATAACAATTAGCCAACAGCCCCGCAACCAATGTACATTGGCTGCGGGGCTTTATTATACTTGGCTGAACTATTTTATTTCTACGCGTTGAGAGCGCATAACAATCTCGTCATTTAGCTCAATACCTAACCCTGGCTCTTCTGATACTTCAAAGAAGCCGTTTTTAGGCTGTGGATCTTGCAAACATAACTCGCGGTTCCATTTTTTAATCGCATAAGTATGGTGCTCATGAATTAAAAAGTTAGGTATCGCTGTTTCTAAATGCAGTGATGCTGCGGTTGCAACAGGGCCGCCACATACGTGAGCTTGAATTCGCACATCAAAAATATCAGCGTAATCACACACTTTTTTAGTTTCGGTAAAACCACCGCACAAACCAATATCTGGCTGTAGAACATCAATACTTTGATCTTCTAAATATGGGCGCACTCCCCAGCGGTTATACAGACGTTCGCCACCAGCAATAGGCACATTAACTTTATCTGCTACTTTTGCGTGTAATGAGTGGTTTAGGTAGTTAACTGGCTCTTCAAAGTACATACAGTCAAATTCTTCTGCAATTTCACCCAACTGAATGGCTGTTGTCACGCCTGGTAAACTGTGGCATTCAAAAATAATATCCACTTCATCGCCTACTGCTTCGCGAATAGCTTGCATGCGCGCACGGTATAACTTCATTTCAGTACGTGAGATTATTTTTGTACGATCGTAATAAGTATTGCCGTCTTTATCGTACTGAATTGGATCTACTTTAACTGCATCATAGCCTTCGGCCATCGCTTTCAAAGCAGCTTCTGCATATTCTTGCGGCTGTACTAGCGCTTTAAATTCGCTATCCCAGTCAAACTGTAATTGCGATGCGTATGTACGTAGTTTGTCGTTAACTTTACCGCCTAATAATTGATATACAGGTAAACCAAGCGCTTTACCTTTTATATCCCAAAGTGCGGTATCAATTGCGCTCATTGCAGCATATACAACTGGTCCGCCGCCTAAACCCCAAAAGCTCTCACGTAACATACGTGACCATAGTTTTTCTGTTTGAAAAGGGTCGTGGCCGATTAAAAAGGCGTCGGCCATTTCTTTAATCATAGCAGCGGCTGCACTGTGGCCTAAATCGTAAGCAAGGCCTGCCTCGCCAACACCACTAATACCTTCGTCAGTATGAATACGTACAAATACAGGTGTCCAAGAAGGCCTATCAGGACAGTGAATATCAAATACTTCAACGCGATTTACTTTCATTAAAATTCCTTATTAACCGCTATGGGTTATTTTGCAAAACTAGAGTCAAGTCGGTACGCTTTACGCAACATTGCAGGCCACGCAAGTTGCCCGCCCGTGCTGCCACTGTGTACTACGTTTGCTTGATTATAAATATTGTCGATTATAGGTTGCGGCACTTCTATAACCTCTTGCGAGCTTGATTGTAGCGCTAGTTGTATTTCACACGCTCGCTGTAAATCATAAAAGCGCATAAACGCATCGCCTACCGTTGGGCCTACCGTTAAGCCACCGTGGTTTACCAATAACATATGGTTAGTGCTGCCCAAATCATCTTGCAGTACTTTTCGTTCATCGTCGTTTACTGCAAGCCCTTCGTAGCCATGATAAGAAAGCGATGGCAGTGAAAACATTGAATATTGGCTAAGTGGTAACAAACCATTTTTTTGTGTAGCGACTGCGATTGTTTCTTTAGTATGAAGGTGAATAACACAATGAGCGTCTTCGCGTACCTCGTGAATCGCACTGTGAATAGTAAAACCAGCTGGATTAATACTAAATGGCGTATCGTCAATAATGTTGCCGTCTAAGTCGACCTTCACTAAATTAGAGGCAGTTACTTCATCAAAGGTTAAACCAAAGGCATTCACTAAGTAGTGGTCGGTGCCAGGCAAACGTGCTGATAAATGCGTATAGATTAAATCCCCCCAACGAAAGTGCTCTACCAGTCTATAACATGCGGCTAAATCAACACGAAGTTGCCACTCTTGTGCTGATACTTTATTTTTTAAATCAAGTTGAGGTAAATCAAACATAATAAGCCTTTTAAAACGTACATTATCAATCTGTACGAACAGATGTTTAGAAGTCTAAAGCAGTCTCTATTTTATAGCAAACACCAAACAAAACAGCCACACTATTGTGTGGCTGTTTATAAAGCTAAAATACCAATTGCATTCAAATGGTATAACTGCGTAAATTATTTTACGTTAGCGAGGTAATCTGCAATTGCGTCAAACTCTTCATCTGTTACCGTTGCAACCATTGCTTTCATGGCCATGGTCATACCGTTGTTACGTGCACCTGATTTAATGTCTTTCATTTGTGCAACTAAATAGTCTTTATTTTGACCATTTAGTTTTGGGTACATACCCATAATTGGTGCTTTACCTTCAGCGCCATGGCAGGTTTGACAATTTTTAGCTGTATAAAGTGCAGCGCCATCAGCGGCAGCTGCATTAAACGAGAAGCTTGCGGCTAAACTAATACCCGCGCCTAGTAGTAGTGTTTTCATCTTGCTCATTGTATTTACTCTTCTTTTTTAACGGTTAGAAAAAACTGTTCTATTGATTGTAGTAAACAATCAAATAAAAAGCATACGTACGAAACGACGCTAGACGATCAACTTAACCAAACTGCTAACTCGTTCCTACTCATTTTTATATACCTTAGCAAATAAAAATGAGCTTACCCTTAATAGCTTATTACCAAACTATATCATCGGGTACTTCAAAATCTGCGTATGGATCGTCTTCGTCTTTTGGTTTGTTTTCTGGCTCTACATGAAAAACAATATACTTTTCGTCAACTTCAGCCACTTTGCGTGCTGGTTCGTCGTCTAAAACGTAAAATTGCCCTTCGAGTACACATATAGCTAAACGACCACCCGATAACGCTTTTTGCGTTTTTTCGTTTACGTCGATATTTTTTACTTTATTTTGATAAGTAAAATTAAATGTGCGCTCACCACGAATAGCATCTTGGTTATGATGCTCTAAAATTTGCTTAACCCGTGCTTCTTGCTCGCGCTGCTTTAAATCACCTTGACGTGCTTGATTGAGCTCTTCAGCCTTTTTTTGCTGCTCTAGCTTAGTTTGTTGAATATGCTTTTGCAGATCACTTGGGTTACTTGTAGCCCCTTTCTTTTGCTTTTTTTGTTGCTTACGTTTTTCTGATTTAGCAACTTTAGCATTATGCGATGTTGTTAATCCTGCTTGAAGCAATTGGTCTTGTAATGAACCCATGGCTTTGTTCCACTAAAAACTAATATTAAGGTTATTTTAATCACCAACGAGTGCAAATAACAGCGCTATCGACATTAATCTAGCAAACTAGTTAAAACAAACCATGATGTAGCGCAAAATTAGTGGTTTTAATTATCAATTAAAGGCAATTTTTAATACACTACTGTACAGTCAATAAGCAAATGTATAAGCCATATAATGCGTTTACCTCATCTACTCGTTTGCTCGGTATTTATCTTTTTTGTGCTTTATGCACCACAACCTCTACTCAGCCTTTTTGCGAACGAATTTAGTGTAGCCCCTGCAGTAGCCGGCAGCCTGATGACTGCAACTATGCTACCTTTAGCTATTGCACCGCTGGTTTATGGTGTACTTTTAGCAAAACATAACCCGCTGCTCATATTGCGTATTGCAATGGTTTTTTTAGGCCTAAGTTGTCTACTTTTCATTTATGTACCTAGCTTTGAGCTTTTATTGTTAGTTAGGTTTTTGCAAGGCTTAACACTTCCTGCGGCTTTAACTGCAATGACTAGCTATATAGGTATGAGCTATCGCGCTGATGCACTTCAAAAAAATATGACCCTTTATATAGGTAGCAGTATTATTGGGGGTTACTTTGGCCGCGTACTTGCCGCTTTGTTTAGCGATTTATGGCATTGGCAGAGCTTTTATTATGTTATAGCCTTTATGCTTATTTTTTTAGCTTTAACAATTAAACACTCTCGCTTTACAAATCCATCAACAAAGTCACAGCTTTTACCACTAGATTACATTAAACAACTAAAAGAAGGCGCTGTACTTAAAGTATATGGTGCCGTTTTTTGTATGTTTTTTTGCTTTGCCGCACTACTTAATTATTTACCATTTATATTGCAAAATACGTTTTTAATCACAAATACTCGCGATATTGGCTTGGTTTACAGTGGTTACCTAGTTGGTGCCCTCGCCTCTATTGCTGCGCCTTGGTTACTTAAAAAAGCCCCTTCAGCTTGGCACCTTTTAGCCGCTGTATTTAGCTTTTATAGTGTGAGTATTATTTTATTAATGAGCCACCAGCTTAGCTTGTTTTTAATCGCATTCACTTTATTTTGTGGGGCAATGTTTGTAATTCACTCAACCGCAGCGCCGCTTGTTAATAAAATAAGCAAAGCGCCACCTAGTGTAACCAATGGCGGATATGTATCGTTTTATTACAGTGGTGGCGCATTGGGTTCGTTATTACCCGGTGTGGTGTACCAACATTATGGGCAAACAGCGTTTATGCTTACTCTACTTACTGTTTGCTTATGTGGTTTATCGTTAATTGTGTGGGCTTATCTTGAGGGCAAAAATACAACGCGAGGCTGATGCTTTGTGTGATTAAAAAATATTTCTAAATCTGATTTATTAAGCAACCACGTTTGGGTGTTTTCAAACGGATGACAATGAAACAAATCTCCATGCCAAATATCTTGATCAACCCATAAGCTCACTTGATTTTGCTTATCATTTAAAAGTGCCAACATTGAGACACACCCAGGTGTCACTTTTAAAAACCTTGCTAGTCGTTCACTTGATGCAAATCCTAAACGCGAAAGGCCCTGTTGCTTTGAAAGTGTTTTTAAATCCAGCTGCTTGTTATGCGCTGTAATCACTAAAAAATGTTGCTTACCTTCGTTATCACGTAAAAATAAATTTTTCAGTCGCGTACCAGGCCGCTTAACCATAAACTCATCAGCCGCTAAGCTTGTGTGTAACGGCGGGTGCTCGATTACATCATAGGCAATATGTAAGTGCGCTAGAATCGTCGCTAACATTGTTTTATCTGCTAACATATTACAAACAACGCCCTCTGAGCAGTACACTTAAGTCTCGCCACAATACTTCGCTTACTTCGTGTTTATTATCACAATACTGCCGTATTTTTAGCTCTTGGTTTAATAACTTAACAGCTTGATCCTCTAACTCCAGCTTTAAAACACTCGACTCTTCAAAATGTTCTTGCTCAATATATTTTTTAATTTCACTACGGCTTGGTCTATTATTCGGGCCACGATCGAGTTCAAAGTTATCGCGGTGTTTTGCTCTTACCGAAACCACATAAGCAAACAACTTATTCCCTTGATCATCCTGTTTTTCGTGAAATTGTTTATTATTTATTTCAAAAGATGGTTCATCACTTGAAACGCAACCGGCGAGTAAAACCATGAACATTAGCGCGCATTTTTTCATTATTTTTATCGTTTTAGTTTTAAATTAAGCCAAGTCTATCAAAAATTGACGTAAACAGTGAAAATAGTAAAAAAAATACTTGACCAAATTTATAAAAAAACTTAAAGTTCGTCCCGCTTGAAACTCAGCAGTCAAGCTTTTATGTAATACATAAAATAGGAATGTGGGGCTATAGCTCAGCTGGGAGAGCGCCTGCCTTGCACGCAGGAGGTCAGCAGTTCGATCCTGCTTAGCTCCACCACTTTCCTACCCTTTCTATAACATTCAAATTACCTATATTTTATAGCATAATCCATTAAACTTTATCCTACTCTCATTTATAATTCGCCTATTTTAACTTGAGTCTTTACAAGTTCTTAGCTATACATAATGTCACATGCATTAAGACTTTAGGCTTGAAATGGACACCCCTAAACGCTCAACACTAAAAAAACTTGCAACTCTAGGATTAGCAGCCGGTGTAATTACACATGCTCCTTATGTTTTTGCTCGCAAAAAAATAACATTAAGAGTGCTTGGTACTCATGTAACTTTGCAAGAGGCTATTCGCAAACAAGCAATGAGTGACTTAGGTATTGATATACAGTTTTCTCCTGCTGGCAGTGCTGCTGTCTTGCAAAAAGCCTCTATGGATCCCAGCTCATTCGATTTATATGAGCAGTGGTCTAACAGTATTAATATACTGTGGAATGCAGGCTCCATTCAGCCTATAGAAAAAAAACGACTGACTCACTTTGATGAAATAAACCCACTGACCAAAACTGGACGCCTAACGCCCAATGCCAATATTGGTGCTGGGGATGCGCCTTATAAATTATTAAATGTGCAAGCAGATGGAACATTAAGCACACAAGAAAGCGACCACATCAGCTTTTTACCCTATGTACATAATGTTGACTCTTTTGGCTATAACACACAATTCATAAAACCTGGCATTGCTTACGAAACAGAAAGTTGGAGTTGGCTACTAGACAGTACCAATAAAGGCAAAGTAGGCATTGTAAATGCGCCCGCTATTGGCTTATTCGATCTTGCATTAGCAGCTCAAAGCAAAGGGCTTATTACCTTTGACAATATAGGCGCGATGACTCGAGCTGAGCTAGATAAGCTATTTAGTATTTTACTTGATTTTAAACGCCAAGGTCATTTTAGTGGTTATTGGAACTCAGTTCCCGAGTCCGTCGAGTTTATGAAAAGTGAACGAGTACACATAGAAAGCATGTTTTCACCAGCTGTCTCAACGCTAAATGGGCAAGGTGTAAATGTACGTTTTGCAGCGCCAAAAGAAGGCTATAGAGGCTGGCATGGCGTTATGTGCTTATCATCACAAACACAAGATAGTGCAAAAGATGCAGCTTACGATTATATGAATTGGTGGTTATCTGGTTGGCCCGGCGCTTTTATTGCTCGCCAAGGCTATTATATTAGTAATCCTCAACGTTCAAAACCCTTACTGTCGCCTCATGAGTGGGATTACTGGTACGACGGTAAAGCTGCAAAAGCTAATTTATTAGATACCAATGGAAAAATAGCAGTAAAAATGGGAGAACAACGCAATGGCGGCAGTTACCTTAAACGTTTTAGCAATGTTGCGGTATGGAATACAGTGATGCCAACATACGACTATAGTTTACAAAAATGGTATGAGTTGATTAGTCGCTAATGAAAATGCATTCAATAAAATCAAAAATAGTTTTAGCTGCATGCCTCCTTACTAGCTTATTACTTTTACAAAGCTACTTATTTAATTACTCACAAAAATCGTTACTTAACACGCAAAAAATACAACACAGTGCCCTCATGCAAAGTGAAAACGTCACTGACTTAGAAAATGATGTAGTGTCGCTCCAAGGCCAAGCTATTGCCTATGTGAACCATGCGAATGAAAACACCATAGAAAAATTTAATTTTTATTTAAAAAAAGCCAATCTTAGTTTAAGTAAATTAAACATGAATGCCTCATCACACACCTCATCATATCAAGAAGAGCTAAAGCGCTTAAAAGAGTACCTCAATAATTATCAGGAAACATTTAGCCAAGTTGTTATTAATAGAACAAAGCGTGAGCAGCTCTACATAACACAATTTAAACAACCTATTGCAGAGCTAAAAGCACACATTATTAGCTTAGACACTTCAACAAAAAATGAAAAAAAAGCATTCTATACAAATATTTTACTCACCATAAGTAATTTGGAACATGCAACAGTCAGTTATCTTTATAAGCCAAATTTTGATAACGCACAAAATGTTAAGCAAAACCTTGAGCATTTGCACCTTAAATTATCAAGCATATCAAAAGAAAGTAACTCACTTATAAGTCATACCACTCAATTAAAACAAGCATATAATCAGCTTGTATTACTCACACGTAGCTATACTTTTTCTATTAATGTTGTACTAACGGGTATTGAAAATGAACTGCTTTACTTAGCTAATCAAATTAAAGATGCAGAAAAAAGCAAATTAGATGAAGCTGAAAAATCACTCAGTTCACACTTAATCACCAATGCCGAGCAAGCAAACTTATTGGCCGTGTTAATTACCGTTATTCTCATTGTGGTGAGCTATTTTATTTTTAATAAAGTTATTAAGCCCATCACCCAGCTTACCGCTTTGCTAAATGATATGAATAACGAAAAACCGGTCATTCTAGATTATGAAAGCAATAACCAAAGTGAAATAGCCTCAGCCATAAAGGCGGCGAATGCGTTATATACCAAAAATAAACAAACGAAAGAGCTGCTCATCGAAACTCAAGGCTTGAACATACAGATGGAAGCCATGAATAAAGAACTCACTATTGCCATAACACAAGCTGAAAAAGCCAATCAAATAAAAGGCGATTTTGTTGCAAACATGAGCCATGAACTGCGTACTCCGATGAATGGAGTTTTAGGCATGTTACAGCTACTTAAAGATAGTTCCCTCCCTACAAAGCAACAACATTATGCCGACAAGGCCTTTTCTAGTGCGCACAATTTACTTCATATTTTGAATAATATTTTAGACTTTTCTAAACTTGACTCAGAAGAAGTAAAAATAGAAAGTATTCCATTCACACTCGACTCCATTGTTAATAACACCGCTAATTTATTTCAAGATACAGCGAACCAAAAAGGCTTAGCACTCGAATTTAATTTACATGCAGACCCTCATTTAGAACTAATTGGTGATCCTTTCTACTTAAACCAAATAATAAATAACTGTGTTGGGAATGCGATAAAGTTTACCGACCACGGGAAAATACAACTTATTATAGAAACTATTTCTCAGCAAAAAAACATTATAAATCTACGATTTTGCATTAAGGATACTGGAGTCGGAATAAAGCAGGAGCAACTTGAAAAAGTGTTTAATTCTTTTTATCAGGGTGATGCTTCAACCACCCGTAAATACGGTGGTACAGGGCTTGGTTTAACAATAAGTCAGCAGTTTGCAAAAGTACTTGGCGGATATATACAAGTCAGAAGCGAGATGAATAAAGGCAGTGAGTTTTATTTTACTTTGCCATTTACATTACCACCTCAGCATAAATCAAAAAAACGCGCTTTATTAATTGCCCCTAAAAAAGAACAAGTAACCAAGCTGATAACATTGTTAAGCGATATAAATATAACCCCTGAAACAACTAAAGAGCCACTACGCGCACTTGCTAAAATATCTCAACCTAACTCGCCCTTTGATATTGTTATTTTATCATTAACCCAGGATGAAGCAAAAAGCAGTATTATTTTACATAAACTAATTGAGAGCAGTCAGGCATTTGAACACGCTCTAAAAATAATTGTGATCATTACTGATACAGAGCAGCCTACTCTACAAGAGATACATAAAGATGTGCATGTTATAGCTAAACACTACAATGATTCTGATATTTTAAAGTTACTTGCTCCACAAAAAACGATAACAATCGCTAAAAATAAAACTTTCAATAAATTTAAAGGCTGCAAAGCATTAATAGTTGATGACAACCCATTAAACGTTGAAATTACAACCGCCATGCTGAAAAAGCTAGAGGTGGATAGTGTTGCTGCACTAAATGGACTAGAAGCGATTGAATGCATAAAAAAAGAGACATTCAACATTATTCTTATGGATATCCAAATGCCTGTGATGGACGGTATTTCAGCCACAAAAAAATTAAGAGAAAGCGGCGAAACACTACCAATAATAGCATTAACAGCGGCGGTATTACCTGAAGATGAAAAAGCAGCTATAACAGCTGGTATGAATGACTTTTTAGCAAAACCACTTATTTTTGATACATTTTATGAGGTTATAAATAAACACCTATCAACAAATAAAGAGCAATCGCTTATCAATGTTTCGTTAGCGCTTAAAAATTTGGAGGGCAATGAACGTTTATTTAATAAACTGCTTATACAATTTTCTACTGATTACGAGGACTTTATAACAAAGTGCCAAGAATTTTTAGACGCTAATAACAATATAGATCTGGTGCGTCATATTCATACGATAAAAGGCCTAGCAGGAACTTTAGGATTAGAAAGCCTAGAACACAACGCTAAAAAAATTGAATCACAGATTAAAAATAAAGACGTTATTTCATTTACACAATTTAGTAAGCAGCTCGCCATTACTTTTCAAGCAATAGAGCAATACCTATTAACCCAACAAATCCATAGTGATAATAGTTTGGATACCAATACGGCTCTAAATGATGTAATAGAAGAGATATATGAATTAGCTATTAATGCCAAGCCTATTCCTAATAGCTTACTGAGCAATTTAGACAACTTACCATTTGAACCACCTCACCCTATTCTTGGCCTTAAATCAGCTATTAATCACTTTAACTATCAATTAGTAATAGAGCTAATAATCAAGTTTAGAGAAAGGGATTTAAACTAGGGCGTGTTGATCTTTGTGGATTGAAATTTGTTCAATCTAGGGGCGATTTAATCGCGGCGCGAGGTTTGTAACCTAGTGGGCTAAGTAAAAACCGAGCAACAAAGAGTTAATCGTCCCTAGAAAGAACCCAAAGGGCAGCGCATGTTTGGCATTTAT
>NZ_PNDU01000654.1:0-308 GCF_005886635.1 Pseudoalteromonas sp. S558
ATTTTAGTAAACCGAGGCATTATATTGGCTATTGATCCAATGGGTGAATATCATAGGCGCAGTCATAATAAGCTCTAATATCGAAAAGTCGCCATCGCTTTCCCAATCATAATCGTGTAAAAAACAGCGCCCCTGTAAGTTAATACTTCGCGTCCATGCGCGCGGCGCGACAATAAAGGCGGCATTATTTGCAAGTCCCCATTCAGGCCGCACCTGCGACCAATCGCGGGCGCGTTGATGATAAGCGTGATTAATTTCATCCGCTGAATTATCAATCAGCTTTGGCGCTATATTAACTAAGCGTTCGC
>NZ_PNDU01000655.1:0-469 GCF_005886635.1 Pseudoalteromonas sp. S558
ACCACCTAATTATAAATTCCTCTCAGGTCCGCTTCTTCTCTTTATAATCTACTTTAGTCTAATAAAAACCGAATAAAAGATCATTATAAGTACGTTTTATCACCAGCTTGGTTTAAAAAACGTACAACCACGTTGTTTTTAGTTCTTATAAATATAACTTTATATTTAACATTGTATTAACCTGCGGTGGTATGATATTAAATTGCTACTTTGATTGTATTTTGAGCTCTTAAAGGTGTTATTTTCCTGTTTTTAAAGTTATTTGCAATTTTATGCTAATTTAATCAAGTTTTTTGTTTCTTTTTGTTTGTGTATGTTGCTAGGATGTTGGCAAGGGGATACATGAATATACCCCACACACATTATAAGAATACACAAAACAGGGTCATCATTATGTCAACATATCGTTTAAACACCTTGGCTGTAGCGGTTGCTTTTGCCTTCAGTGCGCCATGTATGGTTAATGCAC
>NZ_PNDU01000656.1:0-402 GCF_005886635.1 Pseudoalteromonas sp. S558
GTCTTTCATCGATATTAACTGATTTAGTAGGTAAGTTTAAAGTATAAACAATAGTGCAAGTTCATACTTGCCCTATTCAATCTGCTAATTATTTTTGAGTAATTGTTTTAAATCTGCCAGTTGTGCTTTCAATTCGTTTACTTGGACTTGTGTTGCGGGCAGTGAGTCTGTATCGGCTTGCTCTTCTCGTGAATTGCGATGCTCTTCACTCATTACTTCTAAAATAGCCCCCACCATCATATTTAAGAATACAAATGCAGTTAAAAAGATAAAGGTTAAGTAAAAAATCCAACTTAATTTGTATACCGCCATGGTTTCGTACATCACGTCGGTCCAATCTTCGAAGGTGGCGATTCTCAACAAGGTAAGCATAGAAATAGACACATCGCCCCACAGTACTGG
>NZ_PNDU01000657.1:0-295 GCF_005886635.1 Pseudoalteromonas sp. S558
TACTGCTGTTAGCCAAATGCTTGAGAGTATTTCGCTTGCTAACGTGGCATTGTTTTTAATTGCGATCTCTATTTACTTTACTTCGTTTGCCTATGCAGTACCGCTGGTTTATTTTAATAAAGAGCAACGTATTTTAAATGCCTTAAAAAGTTCGTTTATGGTGTTTTATTATAATATTTTACCATTAAGTGTTTATGGTATTATTTGCGCATTATTAATGGTGTTGTCGATGTTATTATCGCTACTACCGCTGTTGATTTTAATTCCAATTTGCTACATTAGTTTATTTGTATAT
>NZ_PNDU01000658.1:0-401 GCF_005886635.1 Pseudoalteromonas sp. S558
GGCGTTGCCATTTGAGTGAAAAAACACCATAAAAAATACACTAAAAACGCTAGTAAAACGTGTTCATTAGGAACAAAAAAGGCAATGCAGCTCAATATGGCGCAAATATATTGCAGATAAACATAAGCCGCTTTCTTATCAAGGCGTTTACTTAAAGGTTGTGCGCAAGCGCAGCCTAAAATATTACCAATCATACATAAGGTTACAAATTCGGTGATTAATTCTTCTTTGCCAAGAACATATTTTACATAGTAAATAGCCAACGTTGTGCGCAATACCATACTGGTTAATAATACCAGCGCTGCCATACACAAGATTTTAAACGGCTGATTTTGCCATAAAACGTGAAGTTGTGTTTTTAAAGATAATTTATGCGGTGGATTGCTCACTCGCTCTTTGGT
>NZ_PNDU01000659.1:0-266 GCF_005886635.1 Pseudoalteromonas sp. S558
TAAGCAGGCATACGGTGGAAGTTCAACTAACAGTATGTATCTGACGCCGGTGCATTGATCTTCGCTGCGTATTCTTGGTACTCAGCAGATGTTGGTAATCTACATAAAATAGCTGCAACTGCAGCAAGTTCAGATGATGCTATGAATACGTTTGCGCCATTACCTAAACGATTAGGGAAGTTACGTGTAGAAGTAGACACAACCGTTGCTTTTTCTGCAACACGTGCTTGGTTACCCATACGTAGGGAACAAGCTGGCGTTTCGAT
>NZ_PNDU01000660.1:0-298 GCF_005886635.1 Pseudoalteromonas sp. S558
CTCATTAAAAAAACCGTAGGCTATGTTGATACCCCTCAGCTAAGTATTCCTGCACTCAACAAACGTGTAAACAAAACGCAAAAATTTAATTTAGAATTACTTAAAAAACTAAGTACCGATGAGCAAAATGATTATGTACTCATTGTTCAAGACCCATTCACCAGCTTTTACGAAGCAGAATTGGTTGAGAGTTTTATTACACTAATTACTCAGCTTGGAAAAAAACCAATGCTGTTACCCTTTAAACCCAATGGCAAACCTCAGCACGTGAAAGGGTTTTTGCATGAATTTAAGCTAA
>NZ_PNDU01000661.1:0-485 GCF_005886635.1 Pseudoalteromonas sp. S558
CTAAAAAAGAAGATCAAATTACTCAGCTCAATAATGAGGAAAAGCCACCTGTTGTTCTTAATAACGAGGATAACTGGCGCATCGCGATTGATGCTATGCATAACACCGTTAAAAAAACCACCGGAACTGCCCATCGTGCGTTTAAAGGCGCTACCTACGATCCAGCAGGTAAAACCGGTACAGCCCAAGTAGTCAGTATTGATCAAGGCGAGCGTTACGACGCCGATGCACTTAAAGAGCGCCAACGTGATAACGCCATTTACGTCGGTTTTGCCCCCTACAACAACCCACAAATAGTGGTCTCTATTGTGGTAGAAAATACCGGAGGCGGAAGCTCAGTAGGTGCGCCGATTGCCCGTCAATTAATGGATTATTATTTTGCAGCTAACCCAATTCAATCCTCAGGGAGTAAAGTACCATGACGGCTTTACATAATAAGCGTTCTATTAGGCTACGACTGCATATCGATATGCCACTATTAATTG
>NZ_PNDU01000662.1:0-259 GCF_005886635.1 Pseudoalteromonas sp. S558
TTGTTTTGGGCCCACGTTCGTATTTTTTTTACGGAATATCGAGTGTGGTGTGTGCGTTTATAGGTTTTAGGTATAACGCATGGCGTATGGAAGTAAGTGAGGATAATAACAATACACGTATTGAGAGTTTTAAAATATTACAAGAACTAGCTGAGCTTGAACTTATAGTATTTGCAGCGCATTACGATAGAAACGAAGTTGAAGGTAGTCCAAGAAAAGGCTGGGGGAAAGTTAATCTGAATCATGAATGGAGCTATAT
>NZ_PNDU01000067.1:0-15733 GCF_005886635.1 Pseudoalteromonas sp. S558
CGCTAGAATGATCATGTTTTTTATAAAATTGGTATAATTAGCACTTAGCGTAATAACAAGCGTAAGGCTCAAGAGTTAGTAGATTATTGCTAAGCTTAGCATTATGGTGGCTAAGCTCTGTGTATTGTGTAACAACTGATACTGGCATATTGATGCTTGCTTGCTGCGAACTTAAGTTAAATACACACAACATTTTTTGCGAGCCCAGTGTTCTATAAAAGGCAAGTGCAGGCTCAGGTGTTTCAATAAACTCAATATCACCTTCAAGTAAAACGGCTTGGTTTTTGCGCCAAGTCATAAACTCACGATATGCATTTAAAATTGAGTTACTGTCATTTATTTGTATTGCGACTGACTGTTGTTTATGTGCATCATCGACCGGAAGCCAAGGCTTTGCCTCACTAAAACCAGCGTGGTGCGATCCAGTGTGTTCCCAAGGCATTGGCGTTCTGCATCCGTCGCGTCCCTTAAAATTAGGCCAAAATGTTATGCCGTAAGGGTCTTGCAAGTCTTCAAAGGCAACACTTGCCTCACCTAACCCTAATTCTTCCCCTTGGTACATACAGACACTTCCGCGAAGAGAAGCAAGTAGGGCAGTTAACATTTTACATTGCTGAGGGTTAATTTCGCCATTTTCACTCCAGCGGCTTGCTACGCGCTCTACGTCATGATTACTAAATGCCCAGCATGGCCAGCCCTCAAGCATACGCTGCTCAAGTGTTTGAACCGTAGTTCTAATATATTCACTTGAATAATCATTTGTTAATAGCTCAAAGCTATAACCCATGTGCAGCTTATCGCCGCCTTGGGTATATTCTGCCATCGTTGCTAATGAATCTTCTGACGATATTTCCCCAAGCGATACAGTACCCGGGTATTTATTAAGTAATGCACGAATATCTTGCATAAATGCAATGTTTTCTGGCTGCGTATTATTATAGTAATGGTACTGAAACGCATACGGGTTATCTTCACTAAAACCACGCCCTTGGCGTTTTTCTTTTGGTTTTGCTGGATTATCGCGAAGTAATGCATCGTGGTAGCAAAAATTAATGGCATCGAGTCTAAATCCATCAACGCCTTTTTTAAGCCAAAACTCTACATTATCAAGCACCGCTTTTCTTACATCTGGATTATGAAAGTTAAGATCCGGCTGTTCGGTTAAAAAGTTATGCAAGTAGTATTGCCCGCGACGAGGCTCCCACTGCCAAGCCCCCCCACCAAAAATAGAAAGCCAGTTATTAGGTGCTGTTCCATCTTCTTTGGCATCTGCCCATACATACCAATCGGCTTTGTCGTTGGTTAAATTATCGCGGCTGTCTAAAAACCATTGGTGTTGATCAGACGTGTGGCTTAATACCTGATCTATAATTATTTTTATATTACGATCATGAGCTTGGCTTATTAGTTCATCAAAATCGTTTAAATCACCAAAAAGCGGGTCAATGTCGCGATAATCACTAATATCGTAGCCAAAGTCTTTCATTGGCGACTTAAAAAATGGTGAAATCCAAATAGCATCAACACCAAGGCTTTTAATATAATCAATACGATTAATTATTCCTTTTAAATCACCAATGCCATCGTTGTTGCTATCTTGGAAGCTACGCGGATAAACCTGGTAAATAACCGCACCTTTATACCACTGCTTTTGGGTCATGCTTTACTCCGTTATTCTATACAGTATTTAAACTATTCTTCTGTGATTAGGCTTAATCACGTTATTTGCAAAAAGCATACGTGAAGCCTGTGACCCTGTAAAAAGCTTGCATACGTATGCACATAAATAAGCGACTCTAAAGCACCTTATTTAAGTGCTAAACAGCATATGGAATCACCTTAATTAGCAGTAATATTACTTACCAATAATGGATTGTCTTATACTTATTTAGCTTTAGATGCTTTAAGTTAAAGAAATATAAGAAGTTATTATAAGTTAATGCTTTATTATTAATGGTCTTACCAATTTATCTTTTAATGATGGTGCGATTTTTAAATGAATAAAAAATAAATCCGCTTTATTTCAAACTATTTACATGCCATTAAATTAATCATTTTGATACAAATAAGTTGGGCAAGCTAGTGTTGCTTAAAGAATAGGCTTAAATAGATTTATTATATTAAAAACAGTTTGTTATGGGTTTTCTTTGTGAATTTTATGTTAATATATAAGCGGGCGTTAATACTGAATACGTATGCATAAAGTTGTTAATAAAATAAACCAAGCGTTAATATCCGTCCTGACAACAAAATTAGCTCGCCTTGTTTGACTATCACTCAAGCACTATATGCGGGTATCACACTATGGGTAACGGGAAAACATCATGTCTATGTTCAAACCAAGTATATTAACTTTAGCGTTAACAGCGGCAGGCATATCTAGCTTTGCAACAGTAGCTGCTCAAGAAAATACAATAAAAAAAGATGACGTAGAGGTTATCGAAGTTAAAGGCTTTCGTGGCAGCTTAATTGAATCTATAAACACTAAACGCTTTTCAACACAGGTTGTAGAGTCTATTTCGGCAGAAGATATTGGTAAATTACCAGATTCATCTATTGCTGAGTCGATTGCGCGTTTACCAGGTTTAACAGCCCAACGTTTAGATGGCCGAGCGAGTCGTGTGAGTGTTCGTGGTTTCAGTGAAGATGAAAGTGCGACCACTTTTAATGGCCGTGAGCAAGTGTCTATTGGTGACAACCGAGGCGTAGAGTTTGACCTTTACCCATCTGAAATTATGAGCGGTGTCACTGTTTATAAAACACCTAATGCAAGTATTGAAGCCGAAGGCATCGCTGGTGTTATTGATATGCAAACGGTTAAGCCTTTAAGCAAAGGCGAACGTGTTGTTATGTTTAATGGTCAGCTTGAAAAAACAAGCTTTGACAAGTTAAACCCAGATGGCGATAACCAAGGTTTCCGTGGCACTTTTTCGTATATTGACCAATTTGCAGACGACACGATTGGTGTGGCATTCGCGTATAACAAAATGAGTTCACCAAACCAAGAAAAGCGTTGGAATTCGTGGGGTTATCCTGATTACAGTATTTCTGAAAATAAGCTTAAAGACGATACAACGGTTGGTCCATATAGCTCAATACTAGGTGGCGCTAAACCTTATGTGCGTTCATCTACATTAGATCGTGACTCAGCAATGCTTGTTATAGAAGCATCTCCGAATGATCGCTTGAATATGACATTCGATGCATTATATGTTGATTTTTCTGATGAAAGAATTTTACGCGGTATTGAAATTCCATTTGCATGGGGTCAAAGCAAAATAGATCCAAACAGTGTTACTGTAGACGAAGAATCTGGTTTTATTACTAGCGCTAAGCTGCAACAAGGCCAGCGTGTTGTTGTTCGAAATGATTATGAAGAACGTAATGCTGAACTAAAGCAATTCGGTTTTAATACAAAATACGACATTAATGATGCATGGTCTGTAGAGTTTGATGCAAGTGTATCTGAAGTAGAACGTCAGCTTTGGAGTATAGAAAGCTACTCAGGAACTGGTCGCGGAGACAGTAATGGTGTTGCTGATAACTTAGGTTATACCTTTAATGGTGGTAATACTGGTGCGCAATTTACCCATGAACTTGATTACAGTGACTATAACTTAATTCAATTAGGTGGACCGTTATCTTGGGGCGCAAGCTCTGCGTTAAATGATAGATACGGTCTAAAAGATACGCCTTACCAAAATACAGCACAAGATGGCTTCATCAACGCGCCAGAAATTAATGATGAGCTTCAAACATTAAAGTTAGCTGCCAGCAAAGTGCTTGAAAACGATTATATAAGTGCTATTAAATTTGGTCTTTCGTACCGTGACCGTGAAAAAACTAAAAAGTCAGAAGGTTATTTTATGACTCTGAAAGATTTTTCACTTGATAATCCTGGTATGGTCTCAGTACCTGAAAAATACCGTTTGGGCACTGCAAGTTTAGACTTCATTGGTATGGGTAATATGATTGCTTATGATACTAATGGTCTGGTTAAAGACGGCTACTACAACCTACTACAAGAAAGCTTAACAGATCAAAAACATAAAACGCAGTCTTGGACAGTACAAGAACAAGTAACGGCTTTATTTTTGCAAGCGGATATTAATACTGAACTAGGGTCGGTCCCAGTTTCGGGTAACATTGGTGTGCGTTATGTTAAAACGGAGCAATCATCACAAGGCTTTGCTGCGACGACCGAAAACGGTTTAGTTGTGGTATCTCCAACAGACATTAGCCATGATTACTCGCATGTATTACCTAGCTTAAACTTATCATTTGCAATAGATGAAGAACAAACCATTCGTTTTGGTGCCGCTAAAACTATTTCTCGTGCTCGTTTAGATGAAATGAATGCCTCTGTTAATGCAACATATAGCCCAACTAAAGATTCTAATGGTAATAACTGGAGTGTCTCAGGTGGTAATCCGCAGCTTGAACCTAAAGAAGCCACTGGTTTTGATTTAAGCTATGAAAACTACTTCCATGAGGAAGGTTACTTTGCTGCAGCGTATTTCTATAAAGATATTTCTACTTGGATTTTTGACGGTAAGTACGCAATAGATATGACCGGTGTCGCTGATCCATCAACAGGTGAAATACCAGCAAATAGTCAAGGTTCGGGTTCAGGTAAAGTCAATGGTGGCGGCGGTAATCTTTGGGGTTACGAGCTATCTCTTTCTTTACCATTGAGTATATTTAGTTCATCACTTGAAGGCTTTGGTTTAATTGCTAGCCATACTGGTGTAGAGCAAGATATTGAAGATCAAAATGGGACTGAATATAAACTGCCTGGTTTATCAGAGAAGATCGATAGCTTAACTTTTTATTACGAAAGAAATGGCTTCCAAGCGCGTACAAGTATGCGTAAACGCTCTGATTTTAAAGGTAATGTTAACGGCTTAGGGCTTGCGGCTACGCAAGTTGATATTAAAGGCGAAACAATTTGGGATATTCAAACCGGATATGATTTCGCAGAGTCTGGTATACAGGGCCTTGAAGGGTTATCTGTTACATTCCAAATTCAAAACTTAACGGAAGAACCATTTACTTCGCTTTCGGGTGATAACAATTTACAAGTACGTGATTACCAAGATTACGGTCGCACTTACTTGTTAGGTTTTAGCTACAAGCTATAATAAAAATTGTGTGTAGAAGCCCTTGTAATTTGTTTTACAAGGGCTTTTTTATAGCTAGTTTACCTAACTTTTTAATCATACTTTGATTTACTAAAACGTGGATAATAAGATGAAACCAATAAAACACGTCGTGATTGCAGGCGGTGGTACCGCAGGTTGGATCACTGCAGCACTGCTAAATAAAGTGTTAGGTAAAGTAATTAATATCACATTAATAGAGTCATCATCTATTGGTACAGTGGGAGTGGGCGAAGCAACCATACCGCCTATTATCCAGCTTAATAATGCATTAGGCATTAACGAACAAGAGTTTATCAACGAAACCAACGCAACAATTAAACTCGGTATTGAATTCGAAAACTGGAAAACACCAACGCACAGATATATGCATGCGTTTGGCTCGATTGGAAAAAACTTCCCGTTCTGTGACTTTTATAATTTTTGGTTAAAAGGGCACATTACAGGTTGTGAAGACGAGTTATGGGATTTTTCACTTAATTACCAAGCTGCTAAACAACATAAATTTGCGCCTTTAAATACAATTCCTAATACCCAATTACCAGGGCTAAGTTATGCATATCATTTTGATGCCACACTTTACGCTGAATATTTAAAAAAGCTGGCAATATCGCGCGGTGTAAAACACATTGATGCCAAAATTAGTGATGTAACGCAATGCTTAACAACGGGTAATGTAGAAACACTCATACTCGATGATAATAAGCAAGTCAACGGTGATTTATTTATAGATTGCACGGGGTTGCGCGCGTTGCTTATCGAGAAAACACTCAATACTGGATTTGTAGATTGGTCTCATTATTTACCATGCGACAGTGCCATTGCAGTACAAACAAAATCAAACGATGAATTAAAACCTTATACACGGTCAATTGCGCACAGTGCCGGTTGGCAATGGCAAATTCCGCTACAAAGTCGAATAGGCAACGGCTTGGTTTATTGTAGTCGTTATTTATCGGATGAAGACGCAAAGCAATTGTTACTTGATAGCTTACCCGCAGAACCAATAACAGAGCCACGATTCATTAAATTCAAAACAGGCCGCCGTGTAAAACAATGGCATAAAAATGTAGTCGCGGTTGGTCTATCAAGTGGCTTTTTAGAGCCATTGGAATCTACAAGCATTCATTTAATTCAAAGCGCAGTTACGCGGCTGATTAAATTATTTCCGCACCACGGCATTAGCGATGCGTTAGCAAGCGAGTTTAATAAACAAAGCGTGATTGAAATAGAGCATATTCGTGATTTTATTATTTTGCATTACAAACTTACTGAGCGAGAAGACTCCGCGTTTTGGCGTCAATGCATGCAAATGGACATACCGGATTCACTGAATCATAAACTTAATTTATTTAATCAAACAGGTAAGGTTATGCGCGAAGACGATGAGCTATTTGCCGAAATAGCATGGCAACAAGTGATGATTGGGCAAGGTTTGATGCCTGATGATTACAGCACAATTGTTGACTCGTTAACGAATGAGCAGTTAAGTGATTTGTTTATTAGTTTAAAAACACTAGTAAATTCGACAGTTGAAAAACTTCCTACTCACAAAGAATTTTTAGCCAGTATTAAAAGGGCGTCATAATGCGATTTATACAGCAAGTACTATTACTCTGTTTATTTACTATACCAAGCATGTCTTATGCACTGAGTGTTGAGCCCTCTAACTGGTGGGTGGGCATGAAAAAAAATACAATTACGCTGATGTTGCATGAACAAAACATTGCAAACACCCAATTTAAGCTTTTACCTTATCAAGGGGTAGAGCTAACCAATACTACGCGCATCGAAAACCCTAATTACGTATTTTTACATATAGCCATTAGCGATACAGCTCAAGTTGGAACATTAAAATTTAATAGCAGTGATAATAACAATTTTAGTTTTTCTTTACTTGAGAGAACAAAAAATAGTGCTGAGCGAGAAGGTTTTAGCAACAAAGATACAGTGTACTTAATTAACCCTGACCGTTTTGTAAATGGCGATAAACAAAATGATACCGTGAGCGGTATGTTGGAGGAAGTAAATCCAACATTTAAAGGAGGGCGACATGGCGGTGACATCCAAGGTGTTATTAACGCATTGCCATATTTAAAAGATTTAGGTGTTACGCAATTATGGTTAACGCCGGTGCTTGAAAACAACATGCCTGATCACTCTTATCACGGTTATGCTATTACTGATTTTTATAACGTAGATCCACGCATGGGTTCTAATTCACTTTATAAATCGCTTTCAGTAAAGGCCAAAGAGCAGGGAATTGGCCTTGTTATGGATATGGTGCTTAATCACTTTGGTGCTGAGCATAAATGGATGAAGGATAAACCGAGCAAAGATTGGATCAATTTTAATGGCGAATTTGAAAATGGTAAAAATGCGACAAGCCATGCACGCCAAACAATTCAAGATCCACACGCAAGCGAGTACGATAAACGCCAGTTTAACGATGGCTGGTTTGTAGCCAGCATGCCTGATTTAAATCAGCGTCAGCCACTTTTGAGCGAGTATTTAATTCAAAATGCGCTGTGGTGGATCGAATATGCTGATTTAAGCGGGATTCGTGTAGACACTTATTCTTATTCAGATAAAGCATTTTTAACAGCGTGGACAAAGGCCATTATGGATGAGTACCCACACTTTAATATTGTTGGTGAAGAATGGACCTCAAATCCCGCTATCGCGTCATATTGGCAGCGCAAAAAGGTGAATCAAGACGGCTATACATCAAGCTTACCGAGCGTTATGGATTTTTCATTACAAGAGGCGTTAATTCAGGCGCTAAATGAAGAAGAAAGCTGGAGTACAGGCTGGGTTAAAGTATACCAATCGTTGGCCAATGACTTTTTATACCCAGATACAGATAACATTATGGTATTTGCTGATAACCATGATATGAGCCGTGTTTACACCGAGCTTAAACAAGATTTAGCCAAAACAAAAATGGCAATGACCATGTTATTGACGACAAGGGGTATCCCACAAATCTACTACGGTACTGAAGTACTACTCGATAACACCCCAAGTAAAGATCACGGAGATATACGCATTGATTTCCTAGGTGGATTTGAACACCAACAGGCAAATGCATTTACAGGTGAGGACTTAACAGCTGATCAACACAGCATGCACACTATGATGTCTGCTTTACTTCATTTTAGAAAAACCAGCCCAGCGCTCACTAACGGTAAATTAACTCACTTTAGCCCAAAAAATGGCGTGTATAGTTATTCACGACTTAGCGATGAGCAAACAGTTTTAGTGTTTTTAAATAAAAATGCTCAAACCATTAACCAAGAACTTGATTATATGAAAGAAGTTTTACCACATAATACAAAAGCTAAAGACATACTAAGTAATGAAACGCATATGCTTAAAAGTAAACTCACACTAAAACCCATGAGCGCAACCGTATTAGTTATTAACAAATAATGAATTAGCTCCTGAATACGTATGCAGCTACTGTATGGCGGCTGTTGTTATCTTTAGTATAAAGCTATCACTGACATAGAAATGACACACATAATGAAAAAAACAATGTATGCACCTGTACTGTTTTGCAGTGCGCTTTTTATAAATGCATGTGCAGACGATGAAGTTACGCAAACGCAGGTTATTGCACAAAAGCAAAATGAATTAACTAAGCCTGTTGTTTATCAAGTTTTTACGCGCTTATTTGGTAATACGCATACTACAAACACGCCCTGGGGAACGATAGAGCAAAATGGCGTAGGTAAGTTTGCCGACTTTAACGATGTCGCCCTCAAAGGTATAAAGGAGCTGGGAACAACGCACGTTTGGTATACCGGCGTATTACATCATGCTCTCGTTGGAGATTACACAGAGTACGGTATAAAGCAAGACGACCCTGATGTTGTAAAGGGACGAGCAGGTTCGCCGTATGCAATAAAAGATTATTATGATGTAAACCCTGATTTAGCCATTAATGTAGCCAGAAGACTCGATGAATTTAGTGCGTTAATTGAGCGCACTCACAGCCACGGTATGAAAGTGGTTATTGATATCGTGCCTAATCATGTGGCACGTAATTATCACTCTGTTGCCAAGCCTAAAGGTGTCAAAGATTTTGGTGAGCAAGACGACACCAGCAAAGCGTACGATAAAAACAATAACTTTTACTATGTACCTGGGCAGTCTTTTCAAGTGCCTGCATCGGCGACTTATCAGGTATTAGGTGGTAACAATCATCCATTAGCAGATGGTTTTTTTGACGAAACACCCGCCAAATGGACAGGTAATGGTGCTCGTTCTCCAAAACCAGATATGAACGATTGGTACGAAACAGTTAAAGTTAACTACGGAGTAAAGCCCGATGGGAGTTATGATTTTCCTATATTGCCTAAAGAGTTAGCAAACCAAGATTACCGCGCCCATTTTGCCTTTTGGCAAAATAAAGAGTTACCTAATAGTTGGTATAAATTCAGAGATATCACCCTTTACTGGCTTGATAAAGGCGTTGATGGTTTTAGATACGACATGGCTGAAATGGTGCCAGTTGAATTTTGGAGTTTTTTAAACTCATCAATAAAAATGCAAAAACCTGATGCATTTTTACTTGCCGAAGTTTACAACCCACAAATGTACCGTGCTTATATCCATCAAGGTAAAATGGACTATTTATACGATAAAGTCGGTTTTTACGATACCTTAAAAGCAATTATGCAAAGCAAGCAACCTGCAAACACTATTTTTGATGCGCAGCAACAGGTTACTGATATTGAACAGCACATGCTGCACTTTTTAGAAAATCACGACGAACAACGTATCGCAAGCCCAGACTTTGCAGGCAAAGCTGTGTGGGGTAAACCAGCCATGGTGGTTTCAAACCTGATTAGCCGTGCACCCACCTTATTATATTTTGGCCAAGATGTAGGGGAAGATGGCTCTGAAAGTGCAGGTTTTGGCTCACCAACCCGCACCAGTATTTTTGATTACATTGGCGTACCAGCGCATCAAGCATGGATGAACAATGGCAAATTTGATGACGCTAACCTTACTATTGAACAGGTCAATCTTCGTCAATATTACAAATCAATTATGGCGCTTAATGATATACCTGCGGTTGTTGGCGGCGATATGCATCCGCTAAACGTGGTTGGCAGTGAAGCTGTGGTGGGTTTTTCACGTTCGTTAGGTAATCAATCAATTTTTGTTGTTAGTAATTTTAGTGAACAAGCGCAAACCATAACGGTTACTTTAAATAAAAATCAAACAAGTAAAGTAGATACAGCGGATGCTTTACACGATTTACTTGAAAATAATAACGGTATTTTAGTATCAAAAAATGCGAATGGCGCTTCATTCACCCTCACTTTAGGTCCACTTAGTAGCGCGGTATTAACGAATAAGGCAAAAAATGAATAATAATTATGACAGCAATAAACCAAACCTAAGTTTTTGGCAAATATGGAATATGTGCTTTGGTTTTTTAGGTATTCAATTTGGTTTTGCTCTGCAAAACGGTAATGTGAGCCGTATTTTTCAAACCCTTGGCGCACAAGTGGATGATATTCCTATTTTGTGGGTAGCAGCGCCACTAACCGGTTTAATCGTTCAACCTATTATTGGTTATTGGAGCGATAAAACGTGGTGTCGTCTTGGTCGTCGTCGTCCATTTTTCTTTATGGGCGCAATATTAACAACCATTGCATTGTTTCTTATGCCACATTCGCCAACATTGTGGATTGCCGCTGGTATGTTGTGGATTATGGATGCATCTATCAATGTCACAATGGAGCCATTTAGAGCGCTTGTAGGCGATAACTTGCCAGAAAAGCAACGTGCGACAGGGTATGGTTTGCAAAGTTTTTTTATTGGTATTGGTGCAGTTTTGGCATCAGCACTGCCATGGATGATGACCAATTGGTTTGATGTGAGCAACACCGCAGCCATTGGTGAAATACCCGATTCAGTTAAGTACTCGTTTTACTGGGGCGGCGTTGTTTTACTAGCCACCGTGTTGTGGACTGTTGCAAAAACTAAAGAATACACCCCTGAGCAATTAGCTGAATTTGAAAAGCAAACTGCCAAACCGACTAACACCGCATTAGTAGATATTAACTTTAATAAAGGTGCCATTATTTTTGTGGTGCTTGGTTTAGCGACCCTTGCATTAGTAATGGGCTTATCGCTTGAAAAAGAGTTATACCTACTTGCTGGTGGCTTATTAGCTTTTGGTATTGTGCAATGGATAGCAGCGGCACTTAAAAGGGCTAATAAAACCCAAGGGGGCTTTTATCAAGTAGTGCAAGATGTATTTACAATGCCAACTGCGATGAAGCAATTAGCTTGGGTGCAATTTTTTAGTTGGTTTACCTTATTTGCAATGTGGATTTATACCACGTCGGCAGTAACAAGCTTTCATTATGGTAGTAGCGATACAACATCAAAAGCGTTTAACGATGGCGCTGATTGGGTCGGTATTTTATTTGCTGCCTACAATGGCTTCGCTGCTATTGCCGCAATGTGCATTCCATTCTTAGTTAAAAAAATGGGCTTAAAAGGCGCGCATTGTTTTAACTTATTACTAGGCGCATTAGGCCTTGCCAGCTTTATGTTTATAACAGACCCTAAAATGTTACTTATTCCTATGATCGGCGTTGGTTTTGCGTGGGCTTCTATACTCTCATTGCCTTATGCGATGCTAAGTAACTCATTACCGAGTAATAAAATGGGCGTTTATATGGGGATATTTAACTTTTTTATAGTTATTCCACAGCTACTTGCAGCCAGTATTTTAGGGCTTATTTTGCGCCATGTATTTTCTAATCAGCCTATTTATGCCTTGTTAATTGGTGCTGCGTCTTTTGTATTAGCAGCCATTGCTGTTATGCGCGTTAAAAATTCTAATTAAGAGTAAAAAAATGAAAAACTATAACCTAATTACTATCTCATTATTAGCACTTGGATTAACTGCATGCGGTGCTCAAAATACAAATCAGTTACAAACATCTAAAACAACTGCGCCTGGTGCACCAGGTAACGATCCATTTTGGTCATACGCAGGTAAAACAGGGATTGGTACATCGTACGAGCAATACCAAAATGGTCATTACACAAATGATGCACCAACAGGTGTAGTATCAAAAGTCTGGTTTTCAATTGCTAAAGGCATGATCACCGAAACTATGTTTGGCCTTATTCATCAAGCGCAAATAAAAGATATGCAATTTGTGGTAACAGGAAAAGACTTTACTGTTAGCGAAGCAGACGATCTTGATGTCACGATTGATTATTTATACAAAGACGATCAAGGTCGTCCGTTATCACTTGCTTATAAAATAGTAAGTAAAGATAAACAAGGTCGATTCACTCTTGAAAAACACGTATTTACCGATCCTGATGGGCAAAGTTTATTTGTTCGTAGCATGTTTAATACCGACCTTAAAGACGTTAAAGCCTATGTTGTGGTAAATCCATATATTAATAATAACGGCCTTGATGATTTTGCAAAAACTACAGAGCAAGGTTTAGTGGCTTGGCAAGATGATAACTACTTAACATTGCAAGCAAGTACTGAGTTTGGCGCAAAAACGGTTGGCTTTACGGGTGTAAGCGATGGTTTGGACGAGCTCAAAAAGTCACAATCATTAAATACCAGCTATAGCAATACTGGTGAGCAGTCAGGTAATGTCAGTCTACTTGCTGAGCTTGGTAGTATTGAAAGTAATACCACGTTTGATTTAGTACTTAGCTTTGCACGTAGCGAGCAACAAAGTGCAGAGCAGGGTGCCCACACATTAGCAAAAGGCTATCAAAGTGTACTTGATAGCTACAATGGTAAAGGTGCGGCATTTGGTTGGCAAGATTACCTACAAAACCTAACTCCGATCAATAAAATGACGGAGCAAACGGCCGATAACGGCAAGCTACTTTATACCAGTGCAATGGTATTAAAAGCACAAGAAGACAAAACGCACGCAGGCGCACTTATTGCTTCGTTGTCTAACCCGTGGGGCGAAACCGTATCGGCTAAAACAGGCTCAACAGGTTATAAAGCGGTGTGGGTACGAGATTTCTACCAAGTGGCCATGGCATTTATGGCACTGGGTGATACAGCCACGGCAAAAACAGCATTTGAATACCTTGAAAAAGTACAAGTTAGTAGTAAAACGCCAGGTAACAATGGCGATACAGGCTGGTTTTTACAAAAAACACATGTCGATGGCGAACTTGAATGGGCGGGTGTACAGCTTGATCAAACTGCGATGCCAATTATGCTCGCGTGGAAATTACACCAAGCAAATGTACTTAGTGATGCAGAGCTTAAGGACTGGTACGCACGTATGTTAAAACCTGCTGCGGACTTTTTAGTCGAGGGTGGACGCGCGAAAATTTTATGGAATGATACACAAATCACACCACCGGCAACCCAACAAGAGCGCTGGGAAGAGCAAAGTGGCTACTCGCCATCAACTACCGCTGCGGTTGTTGCTGGTTTAATTAGCGCCGCAGATATCGCGAATATGGCAGGTGATACAAAAAATGCAGAACGTTATTTAGCAACGGCAAAAAGCTATAACGCTGACATCGAAAAAGTGATGTTTACCACCCAAGGTAATTTAAAATCAAAAGCCACCGATGGCGAATATTTCATCCGTATTGGTCAAGATGAAAATGCTAACTCGAATACCACAATTAACGCAAATAACGGCCGAGAAGGTTTTAATAAAAAACAGATTTTGGACGGTGGCTTTTTAGAGTTAGTACGCTATGGAGTACGTGATGCACTTGCACCAAGCATTGTAAAAACGCTACCAGAATATGATGACGAAACACTCGCTAACAATCTGCAAGTAAAATACAGCTTTAACTTTAGCGATGGTAGCGGCTCATTTGCAGGTTATCGTCGTTATGGCAACGATGGCTATGGGGAAGATGAAATAACCGGTACAAATTACGCTGAAAATGGAAGTAATACACCTGGGCAACGCGGACGTGTATGGCCATTTTTTACAGGCGAACGTGGTCATTATGAAATTGCAGCAGCCAATGCCAGTAATACATTCAATGACGTAAAACAAGCTGAAATTAAAAACAGTTACGTTAAAGGGCTAGAGCAATTTGCCAATGAAGGCATGATGTTACCAGAGCAAGTATGGGACGGCGTTGGTGTAAACAAAGCAGGGTATACACTGGGCGAAGGGACTAATTCAGCAACTCCGCTGGCATGGACTCACGCTGAATATATTAAGCTGGTACGTTCATTAAGTGACAAGCAAGTATGGGATCATTACCCCGTTGTTAAACAAGCGCTAAAATAGCATTTATTTATACTCTTAAGTAAAAAGCCACAGTGTAGCAGCTGTGGCTTTTTTGTTATTAAAGCCTAGCCACGTCTTAAAATAGATTGTATGTTAATAAACCTCCTTTTAAAAACAATAAAAACAACAACTAAACGCCTTTAAAATGGCGATAAACAAAGGTATCGATTGAATCACAACAACAACTCAGTTAAAGTTTCTAGATAAGTACATCTGAACGAATAACTCTATATGCTCGTTAAAGTTAAGGAAGATCATGGATATATCTCTAAAAGAAGTAGATAGTTCAAATTATGAATCTGTCTGCGAGTTGGATGTTTCAAAAGAGCAAGAAGAATACGTAGCGTGTAATATGTGGTCGCTCGTCGAGTCTCATTATAACGACGGCTACACTTGTAAAGCGATTTATCATAATAACACCCCGGTAGGTTTTTTTATGTGGGTTCAAGAAACACCAATAAAAATATCTATTTGGCGTTTCATGATAGACAAAGAACAGCAAAACAAAGGTATCGGTAGAGTAGCCTTAAAGCTTGCTATTGAAACCATTAAAAGCACCGTAAACCTAAAAGAAATTGAAATTTGCTACAACCCTAATAATCCAGTTGCAAAAGAATTCTATTGTAGCTTTGGTTTTCAAGAAGTGGGCTTAGATGATGGTGAAGATATGCTCGCGCTCATTAAGCTATAATGCTGAACAGCTTAAATATGGGCGATTTAGTTCGTTAAATTGTTCAAATACTTATCCAGATAGTATAAATTTTTTAAATGCCTCTTATGAATGCCCTGTGGCCATAGAATGATGTTTTAGAGTGTTTGGTTTTTATCCATTTAGCTCATTTTTATCAAATTTAGCCTGTTGGCATTATTTTTAGAATGTATCGGCTTTTCAATAAATTATATAGGTGCGTGGCATGCAATGGTTATCTAGTATTGAGTTAAAGGGTGAGTTTGTTACGCTTGAACCATTAAATAAAACTCACACTGAGGGCTTAAAACAAGCTGTTTTAGATGGTGAATCTTGGAAGCTGTGGTTTGCCAATGTTCCATCGCCTGACGCTATGGCAAGGTATGTCGAAGAAGCTGTTAAAGCAGGAACAAAGGGTGATATAGCGTTTGCGGTAAAATGCAATGATTCCGATGAAATAGTAGGTACGACTCGCTTTTATAATACAGACCAAATAAATAAACGGGCTATGTTAGGATACACGTGGTATTCATCATCGGTTAGACGAACCCCTGTTAACACCGAATGTAAATTACTTTTACTTAGGGCCTGTTGACCTTTCA
>NZ_PNDU01000663.1:0-234 GCF_005886635.1 Pseudoalteromonas sp. S558
TATTGTGGTAGGTGAGCAAAGTGAGAGTGCTAAAGTCTTTGCTAAAGAACTAGAGCAAGGTGCTATTAAGCTAAATATAGACATTTTATTTACTGCTTCAAACGAAGCTGAGGAGATTAAGCTTTATTCAAATACCTATTTTTCTATGCGGGTCGCCTATTTTAATGAGTTATACAGATATGCAGAGTATCATTGTTTGGATAGTAATCAGATAATTCAAGTTGTATGATTAGA
>NZ_PNDU01000664.1:0-268 GCF_005886635.1 Pseudoalteromonas sp. S558
TCCTTAAAGAGGCTGATTAACATATCGTATTAAACAACTGTTTTTATTTTTTGTTAAAATAGCTAGAACAAGATTATCACTAAATCAAAATATGCTCAGTAGACATTAAAACAAAGCCCAAGCCATACATTAATGAAAATAGTGCTATTAAATTTGAGTTGCGCATCAAGAAAGGTAAATCGTTTAATATAACCAATAAAATCCTTTTATTTCCGCTTTAAATTAATCCCTAAACTCTACTTTATTTATTACACTAGCTATACTCTTT
>NZ_PNDU01000665.1:0-297 GCF_005886635.1 Pseudoalteromonas sp. S558
ACCTCAGCTCGAATCTGGGTTTCATACACGTACCCACTGTACCGCCAGAGGATGCAGAGGACTCAACCCGCCAATCAATGGGACAAACAGCTGAGCAAATGGCTAAAACCCATAATATTAGCCGTGAAGATCAAGATGCTTTAGCACATCGTTCTCACTCATTAGCAACTCAAGCTTGGGCCGATGGCAAGTTAAAAGATGAAGTAATGACGGCGCCCTTACCGCCTTATAAAAGCTTTATTGAAGAAGCTAACAATAATCGTAAAAACTCTCGGGTTGAAGGGTATGCCAGGAGTA
>NZ_PNDU01000666.1:0-213 GCF_005886635.1 Pseudoalteromonas sp. S558
GCACCATAGATGCAGGCACTCGTGCACTAACTAGCGATGTGTACTTTAATCCCGCATACCAATTATTACCTACGTGGCAAATCGCAAACACCGACTTAATAGATTCGTAACTATATTTAACCAGTATAATATTGACACTCCATAAACTAATGGGTGTTATCGTAACTATTATACACAGGAAAAAGAGTTTTGGTGGTTATATTATGCTAATAT
>NZ_PNDU01000667.1:0-236 GCF_005886635.1 Pseudoalteromonas sp. S558
TAATAAAAAAGAGTAACGATTTTCAATAATGAGAAAGCGTAGCAAATATAGGCACGTGGGTAGTTGATGTAACTAATAATAAAATTTATTGTAGTCAGCAAACTAAAAGAATCCATCAAGTTGATGAAGAATATAGCCCTGAAATGGACTCATCGAACGATTTTTAAAAAGAAGGTACAATCATAGATAATATAAACAAGGACGTAGAAAAAGCACATCATAATTGTGAATAGTTC
>NZ_PNDU01000668.1:0-312 GCF_005886635.1 Pseudoalteromonas sp. S558
CCATGGTAACCATGATAATAGGTTCATGAAACGGAATTGCATCTATAGATAATTTACCTAAAAACGACATGATTATTCAACGCCCTGGCTGTGTGATGATGGCATTGTATGGTTACCCATTGCCTGATGCTCATTACTCATCTGCTGATGATTACCCATCGAGTGGTGTTTTTTGTTCATATCGCCATGCGCCTGCATGTATTTCATCACTATGGTATGAAATAAACCTTCATCAACCTTGCCATAATAAGCGACGGGATTGTTTTCACTCGCTTTGGCAAGCTCAACATAATATGCATGAGTAAGGCTATT
>NZ_PNDU01000669.1:0-373 GCF_005886635.1 Pseudoalteromonas sp. S558
TAATGCCAACGATAACACGAATGCGATCAAAGCCGCGCGCGCTGCCATGAGCGTCCATAACCCCGGCTACGCCGCGTACCTTAACGTTCGGCGCGGTGTTCGCTTTTCTTCAAACGCGATCAATTGGAACGCCAATACCAGTCAGTCATTTGAGTATATCCGATATGGTGCCGGCAGCGAGCTGACCGTTGGCGTGCCTACGGGAGGGCAAGGCGCGTCCGAGTCGCATGTGCTAAGCGTAAATTCCGGCTTCCCTAACTACCCCGGCAGCGGGCTGGTGGGCGAATGGTCCTTCGATAGCCCACTCAATCCGGCCTTGGTGGTAAATACTGCCAAGAACGTGAATGCATCCATCGAACCTCACATCGGCCCC
>NZ_PNDU01000670.1:0-363 GCF_005886635.1 Pseudoalteromonas sp. S558
TTTATTATAGAAATAATTACATAAAGTTTTGCAGATTAATTAACACACTCTTTTTTAGCTAATTAATTGAATACGTATGCAGCTATCTCGTAATAGTGTGTTCATCACTTTATGCTCATAACCTACGGTTTGACATCAAGGACACACAATGAGATTAACTTTACTACAAGTGGCTTTACTTGCAAGCAGTGCTTTTGCAAAAGAAGCCACGCTGAAATCACCTGATCAAAAAATTAAAATTACCATTTCTGATCAATCATCATCCCCTCATTACTCTATTAGCTTTAATGGTAAGCCTGTTATTGAGCAGTCACGCTTAGGTTTTAGGTTTAAAAGCCAAGCACCATTTGATGACCGCATTGT
>NZ_PNDU01000671.1:0-331 GCF_005886635.1 Pseudoalteromonas sp. S558
GAAAGGTTTAAAATTCCACCTGATTTATCATTTTTTGAGCTATTTTCTGGTTCATCTGATTTTTGCTGTTCAGCTTTTTTTGACTCAACAGCTTTCTTTTTATTAAAAAAAGCTAAATTCAATTTAAGTTTTAATGGTTTGTTCTGCACAAAAACACGAAAACATAACCAACCTATAAATAAAATGGCCAAATTTCCACCAACAATTAAACTAACCATTAATCCCGTGGACATTACTTTTGGTTTTACAACTGGCACAAGAATAATTTCTGCTTCGCTAACACTGGCAACTGGAATTTCTGGAATCAATTCAATCGTTCTTTCTATTTCAA
>NZ_PNDU01000672.1:0-271 GCF_005886635.1 Pseudoalteromonas sp. S558
GATTATATATTATTTGAAGGTCTTGATAATCTGTTTTTAGATGGTAAGAAATTCAGCTCCATAAAGCCTCAGTTTAATCCGATATATGGTCGAACGAGATATAGAGAACAGGAGATTTAAAAAGGCTATTAAAACAGTTTGTTTGTGTTTTATTCGCCACACATTTTTAGCCCAGTTAGTACGGCGTGATTTTGAAAATTCAGTCTTGAGCAACATTCTAATAATGATGATATATTTTCTGAGGGAAATTTTTGATATTTTCAAAAAATCT
>NZ_PNDU01000068.1:0-15649 GCF_005886635.1 Pseudoalteromonas sp. S558
AGTGCTGAGCATACTACGCTTTCCTATTTTTTTGTCAACACTTAATTTTGGTAAACGTTATATTTATCAACACTAAGTTTTACTTAACACCCTGAGTAGTTTGGGTCTCGCTAGGCGTTGTCCGCTGCGCGTCGCCATATCCCGTCTCAGTGGGGTCGCATTATAGGGAGATCCGAAAACAGATCAACCCTTTTTTGAAGAAAACTTGAAATAATGTGCTGTTCGCTGAGTATTTGAGCTAAACAGCCTAAAAACAGAACATAACTAGCAAATTATTAACAACTAAACGCGTTTTAACTCACCTTATATTAAAAATAGAGTTAAGCGATCTTCATATAAAGGCTTATACCCCAGATGATCAACACGATCGTTAATGAAAGTGTTACGGCTGCAGATCCCATATCTTTAGCTCTACCTGACAATACATGTAATTCTGTACTTACCCGATCTGTTAATGCCTCTATGGCAGAATTTAGTAATTCAACTATTAGTATAATAAGCAATGAGCTTACTAGAACTGCCCAATGTAATAGTGATGAGGCAAGCCAAAATGAGATAGGGAATAATATAAGGCTTAGGAGTAGTTCTTGTCTAAATGCTGCTTCTTCTTTAAATGCAGCTTTAAAGCCAAGGTAGGAGCAATAACTTGCTTTGAAAACACGCTTAAGGCCTAAGCCATTTGGTTTTAATACATCTTTCATTAATAAACTCTATAAATGAAGGTCAAAATAAAGCCCCGCACTGCGAGGCTTTTTTATTTATACTACGCCGTATTGATCACGGTACGCTTTAACTGAGGCTAAATGCTCGTCCATCGTTCCTTGGTTTTCAAGGTAACTAATAAGATCAGCTAATTTTACAATAGAGATCACTTGGGTATTAAAGTCGCGTTCAACTTCTTGAATAGCTGATAACTCGGCCTTACCTTTTTCTTGACGATCTAATGCTATTAATACACCACTAAGATCTGCGCCATTTTGTGCAATAATTTCCATTGACTCACGAATCGCAGTACCTGCGGTTATTACATCGTCCACCAGCATTATTTTGCCGTTGAGTTCTGAACCTACTAACGTGCCACCTTCACCGTGTGCTTTTTTCTCTTTGCGGTTAAAGCAGTACGGTACATCTTTATCATGGTGATCAGCTAATGCAACCGCTGTTGTTGTCGCTATTGGGATACCTTTATAGGCAGGTCCAAATAATACATCGTACTCTATTGCTGAATCTTCTAATGCCGATGCATAAAAACGACCTAAACGCGCTAAGTCACGACCTGTATTAAACAAACCGGCATTAAAAAAGTACGGACTTGTACGGCCTGACTTTAAAGTAAACTCACCAAATTTTAATACCTGCTTCTCTAGAGCAAATTCTATAAACTCTTTTTGATAATCTTTCATATCTAGTGGCCTACCTATTTATGCTAATGCTTGCTTTTGTACGTCAATAATTTCGCGGATAGAATGTTTAGCTAGAGTAAGTAACTCATCTAACTCATCAAACGAGAAAGGTTCGCCTTCGGCTGTACCTTGAATTTCAATAATTTTACCTGTTTCGGTTAAAATTACGTTCATATCAGTCTCAGCAGCTGAATCTTCAATGTATTCTAAATCGCTAATTGCTTGGCCTTTGTAAATACCAACTGAAATAGCTGCAATCATATGTTTAAGTGGGTTTGAATTAATCATACCTTTTGCACGCATGTGCGTTAGTGCGTCAACAAGTGCAACACATGCACCACTTATAGAAGCCGTACGTGTACCGCCGTCAGCTTGAATAACATCACAATCAATAGTAATTGTGTTTTCGCCAAGTGCTTTTAAGTCAACAGCCGCACGAAGTGCACGTGCAATTAAGCGTTGAATTTCCATAGTACGACCGCCCTGCTTACCACGTGCAGCTTCACGAGCATTACGTGTATGCGTTGCTCGCGGTAACATACCGTATTCAGCGTTGATCCAACCCTTACCTTGGCCTTTCATGAAACGAGGAACGCCCGATTCAACTGTAGCTGTACAAAGTACTTTGGTATTACCAAACTCAACAAGTACTGAACCTTCAGCATGCAGAGTATAATTACGTGTAAATGTAACAGGTCTAATTTGGTTAGGTGTTCTTTCGCTTGGACGCATTGACGATCCCCTTAATTCAGAATTTGCGACATTATAAGTGTATGTGGGTGTAGATACCATGCTGATTTAAATAAATAGCTGTATGTAAAACATTCAGTGCTTTAAATTTTCCCTAGAGCTTAAGCAGTGTTACGATATAATCATCGTAATATTGTATTTATAAATTTAGGAAATCATCCATGATCCACAGTATGACAGCTTATGCGCGTCGCGAAATAAAAGGCGATTGGGGCACTGGCACTTGGGAAGTTCGTTCTGTTAACCAGCGTTACCTTGAAACATTTATTCGCGCACCAGAGCAATTTCGTGGCATGGAGCCAGTTATTCGTGAGCGTTTACGCAAACACTTACAACGCGGTAAAGTTGAAGTTTTTTTAAAATTTGTTGCAAACCCTGCCCACGTTGGCGAGCTATCAATTAACCAAGCGCTTGCCGAGCAGCTAATAAATAGTGCCAAATGGGTTCAACAACAAAGCAATGGCGATATTAACCCTGTTGATATATTGCGTTGGCCTGGCGTTATGGAAGCACAAGAGCTTGATATGGATAGCGTTAATACAGCACTAATAGCTGGTCTTGATCAAGTTATAGAAGATTTTAAATCGGCGCGTGGCGATGAAGGTGCAAACCTTGAAGAAATGATAGCAACCCGTCTTGATGCGATTTTAGAGCAAGTAGAAATTGTAGAAACGCACATGCCAGAAATTGCTAAATGGCAGCGTGAAAAACTGGCTCAAAAATTAGAAGACTTAACAGCAAACATTGACGAATCGCGCCTTGAACAAGAACTTATTTACCTTGCGCAAAAACAAGACGTGGCTGAAGAGTTAGATCGCTTAAAGTCTCACGTTAAAGAAACTAAAAAAATCCTTAAAAAAGGTGGCGCATGTGGTCGCCGCTTAGACTTTATGATGCAAGAATTTAATCGTGAAGCTAACACGCTAGCGTCTAAGTCTATCAATAGTGACATCACTACTGCAGCCGTAGAGCTAAAAGTACTAATTGAACAAATGCGTGAGCAAATTCAAAATATAGAATAGTGTTTCAACTTGTTTATAACCAATTAATAAGCCTAGATTTTTCTGGGCTTATTTGTTTTCTACCGTTCATACTATCCCCTATTATACGTGTCCAAGTGGTTACCAAATTACTTGGTAACCACTTTTAAAATCCTTGATAGCCATTTTCATATAACTCAATTAATGCAAAAGAAACAAAAAATTAAAAATGGTATAGATCCACTTGCCGAAAGAGTAAGGCAGGGACAGACATTGTTATAACAATGAATGACCTACTTAATGACTGGTTTAAAGATAAAAGTAAAGAAGCAAAAAAACAGTTTTCACCTATTAATAAAGCCTTTAAGTTTAATTGGTAGTAACCGTCAACGGTTGACGGTTTGGTTTTTTAAGCTAAACCGCCTTATATAAATAATGCAATGCCTGTGAAGTATTGATAATTTTTATTAGCTATATAGCTAATATAGGAGTTATATACTAATATATTAGCCATATAGCTAACATTCAATAAGTGAATATATGTCGAGTAGAGCAGATATTGGCAAACAAATAAGTACTAGCAGGAAAGCTTTAGGCTACACGCAACAAAAGCTATCAGAGATCGCGGGAATTAATAAAACAACGATTTCCGAGATTGAGAACGGTCGCTTTACTGGTTCATTCGATATATTTGAGCGGCTGCTTGATGCAGTTGATTTACAATTTGAAGTTACCTCAAAACAACACTCTCTACCAGACTGGGATACCATTGAAGATATATTCTCGGAGAATGACTAATGAGTGGCACACCACAGCTTCCAAATAAAATTACAAATATAACAGTATGCACTGACTATTCTGAAGTTGGCGTATTAACACATGGCTCAGTACATCACTACCAGCCAACACAAGAAAACCTACACGTGTCACTGACTATGACTAAAAAAGGCATGGATGGTTACTCATCGGGTTCTCTTCACCCTATATTTTCACAAAACTTGCCAGAGGGCTTTAACCGTCGATTCATTGCAGAAAAACTAGCTAGGTACGCCAAAGTAAACGACATGTATTTACTTGCTTTACAGAGCGCACAAGGTATTGGCATGCTTTCATATAAAAGTGAGCTTACTTTACCAGAGGCTGAGCCTGTATCTTTGAGCGATATTTTGACCTATAACAGCAATGCACCACTTTTCCCTCAGTTATTAGAAAAGTACTACCTACAAAACTCGTTGGCTGGCGTACAACCTAAAGTAAGCATACCTAATGCTTCAACCGTTAAAACCGATAGAACAATTCCGCAGAAAGATTTAATAGTGAAGTCATTCGATACCGAGTTTCCATTACTTACGGTAAACGAGTTTGTGTGTATGGAAGCAGCTCGCCATTGCGGACTTGAGCCACCAAAGACATACTTATCTGAAAATTTAGAAACGTTCGTTGTTGAACGCTTTGATAAAACAAGTGACGGAACTAAGCTCGGTTATGAAGATTTCACAACCTTACTAAAAAAAACTAACGACCCCGACGCTAAATACACTGGCAGCTACGAAACCTTACTCAAAGCTACTTATCTATATACAAACAGCCAAGCCGAAGTAGAAAGGATGTACAAGTACATTGTATTTACCTGCTTAATTGGTAACGGCGATGCCCATCTAAAAAACTTTGCCTTGCAATATACACCTGATATGAAAAACATATATCTCTCACCACCGTTTGATATAACACACACAAAAATATACGAAACCATCGATAATAAAATGGCACTCAAATTGGCTAACAGCAAAGAGTTTCCAGACATGTCGTATTTACTAAAGTTGGCTGAGGGCACTCACTTTAAAATTAGAAAAGCCAAAGAGATAATAGAATCTCTCAGCGACGGTATTATTGACTACCTTAAACACTCTAACGAAGTACAGCTGCTTGATGGATTACGTGCATCAATAGAAGCCTCGGTATCCAGCACAATGACGCCTAGCTATTCAACTAAAAGCTACCGCCACGACAGAATTAAAAAGTTTGAGTAGCTGCAGTGCTCTTTAATTACTTTACGCAGCATCAATAAACATGAGTAAGGTTTGTGTAGATACATGAACCGTCAACCGTTGACGGGGTATAAAATGACGCCGCAGCGTTTTAAAATAGTCACTTGGGTACGTAAAGCTCAGTCGCTAATGGTTTCGTTATAAATGACTTCCCCAAGGCTTATACTTAATACGTAACAAAGGAGGGGGGTAACGTTACCCCCCTTTATCGTCACATTTTTTGAGTTAGTAATAAATTAAAGTAAATTTGTTATGTGGATAATTGATCCGTCAACCGTCAACCGTCAACCGTCAACCGTTGACGGTTTACACAAAACACGACTACAGCCCTTTAAAACCCTGTCATAAACGTATCTACAAAGCGTTTAAATTTATCAGTAATGATGGGCAGTACTTTTTTGCGCTGCAATAAGCTGGGTTTAGTTTCGAGTACATCAGCAAAGTCATCCCTTAGTGGCATTTCGTCACTTAGCTCATAGCGGGTTACTAACTTTTCTAAGCGTGCTTGGTTTAGCTTTTGTTCTTGAGCGAACTTCTCAAGTTCTAGGCGCTTTTCTTTTTCCCAATAAAGCTCAAACTCTTCATCAACATCAGCGCTGACGGGTATGCCTTGTAAGTGCTCGTCCATAAACTTATCTATTAGTGCTTTTTTACTTAATAAAGTTGGGTCTGTGGCTATTAGGTTTGCTATTACTTGGCGTTTACGGGCTTTTTCGTCACCACTTTCTTCACCATGTAACTCACGTAATAGCTGCAAAATATAGGTTACGTTTACTATATCGCTGTGTAGTAGCTCTAGTTCAAAATCAACGTCATCTAAAACCGATACTTTTTCTTTACTTGAGTTCTCACGTAGCTGTCTGCCAAGGTCGGCATATTTACTCGTATAATCTTGAAACTTTTGCTCGTCCATCGAGGTTGAGTCCATATCAAAGTCAGCAAAGTTACTTAACATGTTCTTTAAGCGCATAAGCTCGCGAAACTGTCTCACAAATAACGCTTGAGCCTCTTCATCAGGTAAAGCATCTACTGAATCAACGGTAGGCGTAATTGCCATTAGCGCTGCATAAGCACTATTAAAATCGTTTAATAACTCAGAATACGACGGAGTTTCTATATATTCTTTAGGCTGCTTGTTCGAAAACAGCGTAAAAGCCGTGTCGGCAGCTTTTTTAAGGTTTCTGAAGCACACTACGTTACCGTGTGATTTAGTCTCGCCCAATAAACGGTTAGTGCGCGAGAACGCTTGTACCAAACCATGATATTTAAGATTTTTATCAACGTACAAAGTATTGAGCCTAGGGGCGTCAAAGCCTGTTAAAAACATATTCACCACCAGCAATATATCAATCTCTTTGGCTTTAACGCGCTTAGATATATTTTTGTAATAGCCTTCAAATAACTTACTGTCTTTGGTGGAGTAGCTTGTACCAAACATGGCGTTGTAGTCGTTAATAAATGAGTCTAACTTATCGCGGCTATGCAGCTTAACGGCTTGCCCTTCGTTTAAATACTTGGCTGATACTTCTTTAATTTGCGCATCATCATTACCTAGTTCGTACTCTTCCTCTTCATTTGCCTCATAACTAAATATGGTGGCAATTTTAAGGTTGTGTTTGCCTTGTGCTTTTTTACTCGCAAACAACTCATAGTACTGAATAAGCTCAGCAACGCCTGATACACAAAACATGGCGTTATATTCACGGCTATGTGTTTTACGGTTATGCTGGGCAATAATGTAATCGGTTATTTTATCTAAGCGCGCAGGCGAGGTTAAAAGCTCTTTTGTGTCGATGTCTTCAACTTCAATATCTAGGTTATTGTTAGAGCCATCTTTGTACTGATAACGCCCAACATACTCAATAGCAAACTTAAGCACGTTAGTGTCGCGTATCGCATCCACAATTACATACGGGTGTAAGCATTCACCAAATAAATCTTTTGTGGTGCGTTTAACTGAGTTTTTAGCAACCGCGTTGTCGGCAAATATAGGCGTGCCCGTAAAACCAAATAACTGAGCATTGTTAAAAAACTCGGTAATGTTTTTATGCGTATCGCCAAATTGGCTGCGGTGGCACTCGTCAAATATAAACACAATGCGCTTATCTTGCAGGCTTTGCATTTCTTTCAAATAGCGCTGCTTAGTCACCACATTATTAAGCTTTTGCAGCGTAGTTACCACCAGCTTAGTGTTACGGCTTTGGTTAACCTTTTTGCCTTTCATTGGCTTATCTAATAGCTGGTGGAACAACATACTGGTGTTGTCGGTACTGTCCACAGAGCCTTTTACAAACGCATTAAACTCAAGCGCTGTTTGGTAGTCTAGGTCTTTACGGTCTACCACAAATACTACTTTATCAACCTCACTTAGCGAGGTCATAATTTGCGCCGCTTTAAATGAGGTTAACGTTTTACCCGAGCCCGTTGTATGCCAAATGTAGCCGTTATCGCTTGTAGTTTTAACTTGCTCTACAATCGCCTCTACTGCATAAAACTGATACGGCCTAAGCACCATTAAGTACTTACCTGTTTCATTAAGCACTATGTACTTGGTGAGCATATGCGTTAAGTGCGAAGGCGTTAAAAATGCTTCGGCAAAGTCATGTAACTGGCTTATTTTATTATTTTCATTATCAGTCCAGTCAAAGGTTTGCTTAGCCGACATGTCACTGTTGTTAGAAAAGTACTGGCTATTAACCCCATTCGACATTACAAACAGCTGCACATAGTTAAACAAACCATGGTTGGCATGAAACGAATGCTTTTGATAACGCTTAATCTGGTTAAACGCTTCTTTTAGTTCAATACCACGGCGCTTTAGCTCTATTTGCACCAGCGGCAAGCCATTAACTAATAGCGTTACATCGTATCGGTTAGTGTATGTGCCCTTTACTGTAATTTGTTGCGCTACTTGAAAGCTGTTTAGCTGTGGCTCATCAAACAACAGCGTTAAGTGTCTGCTGTCGCCGTTATCTAGTGTTACATCAAGCTGGTCGCGCAGTGTTTTGGCTTTTGCAAATATATTACCTTTACCAAGCTTACCCAATATTTGCGTAAACTCAGTATCGCTTAACATGCAGCTATTCACTTTTTCAAGCTGCTGCTTAAGATTAGCTTCAAGTGCGGCGTTGTCCTTTAAAATAACGCGCGTAAAGCCTTGCTCGCTAAGCTGTGCAATTAAGTTATCTTCTAATTGTTGTTCACTTTGATAATTCATTTATACCTACAATTCCTTGGTGCTAGCCTTGTGTAATACATTCACAGCTTTGTTGTTAATCTTTGTGTAACTTATAACCCTGTTCTGGGTGATTCGGTATTGTTGGATAGGCTAAAAATAATACCTGATCTTTAACCATTTCACGTAAGTAATGCTTTCTCAACGTATCTGTATTCATGTTAAGCAACTGCGCTATATCGCTAAGCCTTAAGCAATTAGGAGCCGACTTAGTACATAAATCAATTATCGATTTTTCTACATCAGACTTTTGTTTACGTCCTGAATTTTGTGCAATAGGCGATGCTATTTCTTTGAGTTCAAGCCAAAGGTTAGAAGCACTTAAATCGAACTCCGGCACTGGCGGATTACGCTCCGGCACTAACTCCGGCGCTGGCAGATTAAGCTCCGGCACTAACTCCGGCACTAACTCCGGCACTAGCTCCGGCACTGGCTCGGTTAAGTCTGGCACCTCATTAATTTTTTTACTACCAATCAAGGGAGGTTCTGCCTGATTTGGTGATAATACAAAGCTAATGCTTCTGCCTGCCTCGTTATCTGGCGTTGGCACTTCTATCCCTTTTAAGTGGTATATCTTACCTCTGTGTTGGCCTGCCGACTCTAAGTACCCTGCATTAACTAACTGACTTAATGCTAGTGTCACTTCTCTTGTATGCTCTGAGGTCAACGAACAAATACGCTCATGGTTAAACCATGACTCCGTAATAGCAGTCATTAAAATGGTGCGTTTTAGCTCGCTTAGCTTGTTATAACCTTCACCATACGTTTCAATTAGGCGTTGGTGTAACTCTGGCGATACCATGTTTACCATACGCAACTCTAATAAGGTTTGGTTTAACTCGTCTTTTTCGTATAAATGCGGTGGCTGCCAGTTTTGCGCTTTACAGTTACTGTATATTTTAGGAATACCCGACCCTGCTTTTTCGCTTAAACCAATATTTAAAAACATTTGATGAATAGCAGGGTTTCGGCACTGGCTATTACCACCCGCCTTAGCCTCATGCACTGGTATACGCATTAGCCCTGCGTTTCTAAAGCCGATAAAGTCAGGGTGTTTTTCAATTAAAATATTACTTTCGGTATTAAATTCTGCATGTGCCAGTGTATTAACGAGTGCTTCACGAATAGCCTCATGCGCAGGAGTGGTATCTTGTCGTTGGCCGTCATCGGTTAAACTAAACCCTACTTTCAAATCTGCCGTAAGCTTACGATACACCTTACGATAAAAATCAAAAGCATTACCCGACCAAGAGCCATCGGTATAAATTCGGTCTATCCAGCGGTGTGTACTGTCGTCTTTTTCTTGATAATCGAGTGCAAAACTAGGCAACGCATCTTGAATCGCATCCCACTTACCAAACATCACTAAGCCAGCAAGGGTTAAACCCGCTTTACCTGTTGCGCGGTCTTGTTGCCAGCCACGAATTGAGCGTAAAAACTCTTGGTCGCTTAATTCTAAAAAAGGGTGTTGTGGTTTAGCGTCAACAAACATTTGCCTATAAATGCGAAGGCTTTCGGGGTCTATGTCGTCAAGGGTAAAGTGCTCTAAAATTCGGTTGTCGCGCACTTCCTCTTGCTCTGCCAGCATTTTATTTACGGCCACTGGCAAACACTTTTGATCAGCCTCGTAACGGCGCTGATAAGTCCCATTAAGCGGGTTTGCATTAATAAATACAGGGCGGCTTTCGCGCGGGGCGCGTGCCACGGTAATCGCTATTACCGATTTACCTTCAAGCGTTTCAATGCGCACGTCGCTTTCGCTGAGTAAATTAACACTCACTTTATTCGGGTTATTAACAATATCCCAAATATTCTTAATTAGCGGCGCAGGGTTTGTTATACCCTCAACGGTAAACGTGCCTTTTTTTTCTTTAATGCCCAATAAAATTAAGCCACCACGAGTATTGGCAAACGCGCTATAAGTTTCCCACATATCATTAGGCACTGCGCCATGGCCGTCGCGGCCACCAGCCTGCTTGCACTCAACCTCTACGCTTTCTTGCAAAGTTTGAATATCAATAATGTTCGCTATTGGGTTGTCATTAATTTTATTAGTCATTATTTCTCACACAAACATTTGCTGTAGTAAGCCTTTTTTAAATAGCTTAGTTTGTTCAATTTGCTCGTTAACAGCGTTTGTTTTTTTATCGAGTGAATCTAAGAATGCCATAATTTTATTTTGCTCGGCCTTTGAAGGTAAGGTAATTGGCATCTCTTGAAATACTCCAACATTAATACGCTTAGCCTTACGGCTACCATCGGCTATTTCCCCAAAACGTTTATAGAACCGCTTCTGCTTCACTACTTCAAGTACAAAAAACTTATTAACCAAAGAGCTTACATCTAAACTAGGTAAATCTAACGTACTTTCATAACCGTCTAACTCATCAGGAATTATTGCAAACGCACAGTTCAAAAAATCCAATTTCCCATAAATAAATTGACCAGCCTTCCTTTTATAGTACTGAGTATTCTCACTGCCTTTACTATCATCTTTTTTAGGAATTACGCCTTTGCCCCAAATTTTAACGGTTAGCTTTTTAGCAATATCACCAGAGTTACCTTTTATTCTACTTTCGGTCATAACATCACCGATAACTTTTTCTTTCCAATCAGGAAAAGCGCTTCCATCATCGTCTTTGAAGCGTATTTTTTGGCTGAAAATTTGTTGCATTACGCCTTTTTTATAGTCTTTTAATAAACGATGCTTTTCAGTTAGGTGGCTGATTTTAGTATCTACAGAAGTGAGGAAGTTAGCTATTTTTTGTTGTTCAATTTTATCAGGGAATATAACTGGAATACTGTAAATACTAGAGGTGTTTAGACTAGGCACTCCTGTTGCTTCGTTATACTTTTTCCATTTAACTTTTTGCGCTAACAAGTAAATAAAATAGGGAATAAAGTTATCTCTAATTTCAGTATAAAAAAGAGTGTCCACAGTCCAGAAGGGTTTGTTTATATATAAAGGGTTGTCGATGGTTCCTTTTCGACCAATTAAGACGCTCGGTTTGTCGCATAAAAAAGAATCAACATATCTCATGACACCTCCTGAGCCTAAAACAGGATAATTGCCATTTTTTAAATGTTTATGATCTTTACCATACTTAAGAATTAAAGTGTCTTTCAAATTACCCTTTGTCCAACTCTCGTTAAAACAATCAAAACGAAGTAACGGCTTTAGCTCAATCATTTAAAGCTCCAAAAGGCATATCAATCCCTAACTCATCGCAAAAACCAGCGATTGTTTTATCTGTTGCAAGTATCGCTTTATCATTCGCAATTAGTTGTTTTGCAACCTCACTCAAATCAACTGGCTCTTCCTCCTCAAACGTGTCTACATAACGCGGAATATTCAGGTTGTAGTCGTTCTCTGCTAAATCTGCTTGTGTTGCGGTAAAGGCATATTTATCAATGAACTCGCGTTTACTTACGGCATTTAAAATACGTTGTAAGTCTTCCTCACGTATTACGTTGTTGTTAGTGCCTTTTTCAAAGTGATTACTGGCATCTATAAATAATACGTTGTCGTCGGCTTTACGGTGTTTGTTTAGCACCAACACACAGGTAGGAATAGACGTGCCAAAAAAGATATTAGCAGGTAAGCCGATTACCATATCAAGGTAGTTTTTTTCTTTAATAAGGTGTTTGCGTATATGCCCTTCGGCAGCACCACGAAACAGCACGCCGTGCGGTAACACCACTGCCATTGTGCCGTTGTCGTCAAGCTGGTGGATCATGTGCTGTACAAAGGCAAAATCGGCCTTGCCCTTTGGTGCCAGCTTACCGTAGTCGGCGAAGCGCTCGTTATTCATGTGTAGCGGGTTGGCAGACCAGTCCGCCGAAAATGGCGGGTTAGCTACTACGGCACTAAAGCGTTGCTCAAGGTGTGCGGGAACTTCTAGCGTGTCGTCGTTTTGAATGTCGAACTTAGTGTAATGCACGTCATGCATAATCATGTTCATACGCGCTAGGTTATACGTACTTGGGTTTTGCTCTTGTCCGTAAAATTTTAAATCGGGGTTGTTAGCCTCTTTAGCAACACGTAGTAACAATGAGCCAGAGCCACATGTAGGGTCGTAAACCGATTTAATATGCGGGTTATTTAAGGTTACTAATTTTGCCAGTAACTTTGACACCATTTGCGGCGTATAAAACTCACCTGCTTTTTTACCCGCGCCACTGGCAAACATGCCAATAAGGTATTCGTAAGCGTCGCCAAGTATGTCTATTTCGCTGTGTTCTAGGTGAAAATCGATGTTATCAAGGTGCTCTAATACTTTGGCTATTAGCTTGTTACGCGCATCGGGGGTTTTGCCTAACTTGTTAGATGTTAGGTCTAGCTCGTCAAACAAGCCGTTAAAATCGTCGGCGCTGTCTGCGCCCATCGTGCTTTGTTCAATGTGGTTAAGTACGTTGGTTACATCGTCTAAAATAAACTTATCGTTAGCACCGCGCTCAGCAAGTACATGAAACAGCTCTGCTGGTTTTAAAAAGTAGCCTAACTTATCAAGCGCCTCTTCTTTTACTGCTTCTAGGTACTCTTGACCTTCTGCTGTTGTTTCGTCAATTTTAGCAAATACAATACCGTCTTCACTCAGTAACTGTTCGGCATAAGTGTTGAGCTTATCAGACAGGTATTTATAAAAAATAAGCCCAAGTATGTAATCACGAAAGTCATCAGCCGACATATTGCCACGTAAGCTGTTAGCAATATTCCAAAGTTGTTTTTTTAATTCTTGTTGGTGTTGTTGAACCATTGTTGTGTGTTCTCTTAATTGGTTGTGTAGAGGTTTCTACTAGCACGCCGAGCGTACTTATTAATCTTCAATAAAATAGTCGCTATCAAGCGCTTTTACTTCAAATACCTGTTTAGTGCTAACGACTACACTAGGGACTACGCTTGGGCTTTGGCCTGCAAACTAAGCAGCGCTAAACAAATAGGTCTAGTAAATCTTCGTCAAATACTAAGCCTTTAAGGTTGTTACTTTGGATAATATTTTTAAACTCATCAGTACAATAAACTTTTTGAGCGCCTTCAAGCTTAGATTTAAATAGCAGTTTGTTTTGTATATCGTCTTGCTTAAAGGTAAGCAGCTCTAAACCGTCTTCAAAGCCATCTTCGTATTTGGTTAAGCACATGTCTTTTTGCTCTTGTCCGAAGGTAAGCAAATTAAACAACATCATATTGTTGCTCTCAGCTTTAACGGGTAAAAACTCTCCAAAGTTTGCTAAGCGCGCTTTTAACAACTCATATACTGGCATCTTCATTATTAAAAAATGACCTAGCCGCGATATGTCATAGTCTTGCTTTTTAGCTTTACCAAAATAGTCAAAATTTAACCCTTGGGGCCATAGATGACTAAATTCGATATTATGGCGCGCGGCCGACATAAACATCGTTAATATAGTGTCTGGCTCAAGGTCATTGTGCTTTGAAAGTATTTTTGATAGCTCAACAATATTAAAATCGATTACGTCGTATGTGTAGGCTTTATTTTTTATTTGATAGACAGTCATTATAAGCTCTTTGATTTTTGTCTTTTGATTTTAATAATCTTAACTTGTTTAAAATAATCACTTGCACGTGAATGTATTAAGCAACCAGACCTTTGGATAATAAATCATTCTCAAGCAACTGTTTTTGATGCTACTAAATTGAATTTGCTTGTAATAGGCCCTCTACTAACGCGTAAATTTGCCCTGTTTCCACTGTGAATTTATTAACCAGAGTTCAGGCTTATTAGACACATCATAAAACATTGTAAGATAAATTAATTAACGAAATACGCTTTAAAGATTATTAAAATTTAAAAATACAGGCACAGCTGTTTATTAAACGGCTAAATACAGGTTTTATCTGCATCTATTATTTTGTCTTGTTGAGCAAAATTACATAAATAAAGTACAATGCATTTATTAAAGGCTTGCGTTATTTATAACCCAAGCCTATTTATTTTTAGATAGAGATTAAAATGGCACACACTCGCGGAAACCTATTTATTTTATCAGCGCCTTCTGGTGCGGGTAAATCAAGCTTAATTAATGCGTTATTAAAAAAGCATGCTGATATGAAAGTATCGGTGTCGCATACAACTCGTTCGCCTCGCCCTGGTGAAGAAGATGGCGTGCATTATCATTTTGTAGCTACAGATGAGTTTAAAGCGCTGATTGAAAAAAATGACTTTTTTGAATGGGCTCAAGTATTTGATAATTACTATGGCACATCAAAGCAGGCGATTGAGTCGCAACTTGATGCGGGTATTGATGTATTTTTAGATATTGATTGGCAAGGCGCGCAACAAGTGCGCAAAATTATGCCAAGCGTACAAACCATTTTTATACTGCCTCCTTCAAAAAAAGAGCTAGAGCAACGTTTAAATAATCGTGGTCAAGATTCGGCTGACGTTATTGCCTCTCGTATGGCAAAGGCTCAGTCAGAAACGTCGCATTATAACGAGTATGATTTTGTGATTGTGAATGATGACTTTGAGAGCGCACTTGCTGATATAGAAATAATTGTAATGGCGCAGCGCTTAACACTAAAAGCACAAGAAAATCGCCATCAAGTTTTACTAAATAGTCTACTTAAATAATTTAAGCCTATTTAAATTAGGCTTAGGTAAGTAAAACAGATAAAAATTGAACACTGGCTATTGGCGAAAGTGGCTCCTTGGAGTAAACTACGTCTTTGCTTTTAAATTATTTTGGAGTGCTGTGATGGCCCGCGTAACAGTTGAAGATGCAGTAGATGCAGTTGGTAATCGTTTTGACTTAATTTTAGTTGCGGCTCGTCGTGCCCGCCAAATTGCTGTTGGTGGTAAAACTCCACTAGTAGACCCTGAAAACGATAAGCCAACAGTTGTTGCTTTACGTGAAATTGAATTAGGTTTAGTTGATAGTGCTTCAATGGACTTAATTGACCGTGAAGAACAACAACACCAAGAAGCGGCAGAACTAGCTGCTGTGGCTGCCATTGTTGGTGGCAATCAATAATCGACCTCCCGGTCTGATTTAGTCAACGGCGCAGTATTTCTACTATAGCCGTTGGCAATCCTCTGTTTTCATCGTATATTCGTAACTTACCTAATTTACTTCACTAGGGCCTGTTTATCTTTCGAGGTTAAATTTGCAGCAGCATGCTTGGTATTTAGGCAAGGCAAAGCCTATGTAGTGTGGTTATTCCCCATAAATAGGCGATAACGCAGCATAAATGCCAAACATACGCTGCCCTTT
>NZ_PNDU01000673.1:0-431 GCF_005886635.1 Pseudoalteromonas sp. S558
GTCGGCTGTCGAATGCTCAACCACAGCTTTGCCGCCCCTGGAGCGGGGGCGACGTGTTCGACGGTCGCAGCGCGAATGACCTCACCCTGAAACTGAAAAACCTTCTCACTTTCGAATGTGTAGCCAACCGCTCGATTGTAGAGCGCGCGCTCTACCCGTGTGTCGGAATTCTCCTTGCCAACTATGAGCGCCTGACAAAAATCTTCGTGGACATTCTTCCACCGATAGATTGTGCGAGTGTCCACCTTGAAGAAATCCGCCAACTCAAAGTCGGTAGCACCAAGTGCGCACAGCTTTGCTGCCTGCTCCGCATAATCCGGCTTGTAGTCTGTCGGCCTGCCTCGTTCGGCCATCACTGCACCGTATGGTGAGTAGCATTGCCGTCGCTGTCGATTTCGGTCACGACGCTTACGTCAGCCCCCGAAGCAATT
>NZ_PNDU01000674.1:0-408 GCF_005886635.1 Pseudoalteromonas sp. S558
GGATGACGAGGACATGGGCAAGGATGGCGGAAGCGATACTTGTCAGGACACCCAACGAACGGTTGATCGCGCGTTGAAAAGTCTTCGCGCCGCTCTTCAGCGTGGAGAGCCGAAATGAGGGCGACCACACTTCCAGCCTTTGGCGACATCCGTCTTTAATGCAGCGAAATCATGCCAGACGACTGCATGGCGTTGACGCGCAACGGCAAAATCGGGTGGGTAGGCAAGTTCGGCGCACCTATCGAGCACGCCGACCGTGACGGTATGATTCTCGCGCCGAGCAAATACGCCCTGTTCCGAGCCCTTACAGGAGGCGGGGAGGACTGACCGGAAAGCGCTCTACACAACCGCTTACGGCAAGAGGGGCGGACGGCCTGCCCGGACAGCACACGATTTCACGCCCTGCTG
>NZ_PNDU01000675.1:0-331 GCF_005886635.1 Pseudoalteromonas sp. S558
CCACAATAACCAATAGCCTACACCACCACACCACGCGACGTCGGTCACATAAACACTTAGCTACAGAGGATTTCACAACATCTGCCCTAAACAGCAGGCGGAAGCGAAAAATAAAACACGCGAGACTTACTGCTTTCATGCTCATCTAAAATGCCTTTTAACACATCCAAGTTGTCGTCAGCTTCTGTAACATTACTTACAACGGGTACAAAAAAACTAGAAAATGATTTCCAATCTTTAGCGTTAAACTCGCCCTTGCTTAAAAATTCGTGTAAAGCGATGTGTGCTGTTTCTATGAACTCGGATTTTTTTCTTTCTGCGCTTACCGTTG
>NZ_PNDU01000676.1:0-382 GCF_005886635.1 Pseudoalteromonas sp. S558
AAATGTTCTTTTTGTAATATACGTGCATACAGATAGCTTACTTCTGAAGTGGGGTTTTCCTGATATAGCTTTACTAAATGTGTTTTAAGGGCCCCTTGTAACCGCTCAGATTGGCCTGAGAATTGACTGTTGTCGAGTAAGTTCTTTATCTCTTCAACAGAAAGAGATGCTTTTAATTTAGTGTTACTAGTTGCAATAACTGCATCATCCTTTGGTACAAAAGGTGCGCCTTGTAGAGTGAGCGGCATTAAAAAGACAGCGATAAAAGTGAATGGCAAATATAAAGGTAAGTGCATTATTTTCTCCTAAAAGTTAGCCTTCCTTGGCTAGTCAGTTGATTGATTAATTTCCGTTTGCTGAAATCAGATCACCAACATCAGTA
>NZ_PNDU01000677.1:0-459 GCF_005886635.1 Pseudoalteromonas sp. S558
CCCTGGCACTTCACGTTCAGGTATTACCATGACAGCGGGTTTAATGTTAGGTATGAACAAGCAAAGTGCAGCGCGCTTTTCGTTTTTATTAGCTATTCCAATCATTTCAATGATGGGTCTTTATTATACTGCAGAGCTTGCCCTTGGCGATAATATAGAAGATTGGACGGAATTATTGTTAGGTGTAGTGCTGTCGTTTTTATCAGCTTATGCTTGTATTTTTATGTTTTTAAAAGTGATTGAGCGAATGGGAATGCTACCATTTGTTATTTATCGTTTATTATTAGGTGTCGGTTTAATATTCTTTTTAATGCTATAAGCTATTAATCTTCAGGAAAGCCTCCCACTTTGGGAGGCTTTTTTATTTGCGCCAAGGGTTAATGTTAACTTAAGATAAATTTTGGCATTATAGCGCCATTAAATTTTGGCCTAGCGGAAACTCAGCGCAGGTTGTATGGA
>NZ_PNDU01000678.1:0-469 GCF_005886635.1 Pseudoalteromonas sp. S558
GCTGTGTGTATGGCTCTGGGCCCTCTGTGTTACTCTCCCATACCAATACCTCGTGCACCGGCATAAGTAGCATACCCGTATTAGGCGCTTGCTGGTTAACCCATGCATGGACTGTTAACATGGCTTTTTTAATAATATCGGCAGCAGTGCCTTGCATAGGGGCATTAATTGCTGCGCGCTCAGCGCCTTTACGGCGTGCTCAATTGCGGTCATTTATTTCTGGTAAATGTAAGCGGCGGCCAAAAATAGTTTCAACGTAACCATTTGCTGCTGCTTTTTCACGGGTCGTTTCCATGTATTCTAAAACACCTGGGAAACGCTCAAAATATTTATCAATATAATGCTGTGCTTCATGGCGTGGTCCATGAAGTTTACGTGGCCGCCCAAATCGCGCCATCGCATAACTTAAGCCAGCGTTGACGGCGTTAGCTTGACTGCGAGTCTCAGTAGTGACCTCGTGATGGTCAAC
>NZ_PNDU01000679.1:0-307 GCF_005886635.1 Pseudoalteromonas sp. S558
TTTAAATAAATAATAACGACATATTGATATAAAAGGGCTTTATTGCCCTTTTGTATATTTAAAGGCAGCCCTTTTTTTATGCTGCGTTACTCTCATTTCTGGGAAGTAACCACAATACATAGGCCCTTCCTTACCCAAAACTAAAAACACAACGTATTTTCAACCTCAAAAAATAAGCAAATCTAGACATTGTTAACATTCTGTATTCTATTAGTAATTATTTTTCATTACACTAAGCGTCCCATTTGGGGAAACAAAAACACGGGAAAAATAATAATGTTGAAAACAAAAATAACGCCATTGGCGC
>NZ_PNDU01000680.1:0-276 GCF_005886635.1 Pseudoalteromonas sp. S558
ATTTGATGTTCCTTTTCAGCATCATCAAATCTCTAAAAATATTAAAATGACGCACAAAGAGGGGAAAGAAGAGCGGAAATATTCTGATGGTAGCCCTGAAATAAAAAATAAAATTAGGCAAATCCAGTTTCAACAGGCAAATCTTAAAGTTGAAGAGAGAGTACAAACTGCCGATGTTATTATAACTAACCCAACACATTATGCGGTAGCAATAAAGAACATTGAAAGTCCAGCAAACTCACCTTATGTAGACGCTAAAGGTGTGGATTAAAAGGC
>NZ_PNDU01000681.1:0-245 GCF_005886635.1 Pseudoalteromonas sp. S558
CACTTACGGCACTAGTACCTGAGCTTTGATAACTAACTCGTAAAACGATTTTGCTGTCGGTTTTAATATCAGGTGCCGTAAGTGTTTGCTCTGCACCATCAAGCGGAAAAACGTCTAAACTAGCGCCACTTACTAGTTGCCACGTAAATGTACCATCGGCGGGAGAGCCCTCTGCAGTAAAGGTAAATTCAGTTTTATCGATAACCCGTAAATCAGCTCCCGCATGTACCAATGCCTCTCCAGAT
>NZ_PNDU01000682.1:0-330 GCF_005886635.1 Pseudoalteromonas sp. S558
ATCGAAAACGATCAAGCGATAGCTTTGGCATATGCTGGCTCCCTTTTACGCTCATGCGTGATTTATTTAATAAGTGCTTTTTTTTATTTATATTAATTATCAACAGCCCCTAGGTTGATGCGCATATGTAGTAGAATAATTAGGATGGACTCATCCTAATTATTACAAAACACACGAATTACATCATAACAATGAGATCAGTTTAAAGTGCAGTACTGATTAGCTCAAGTATATTAATATCTAAAAACAATAGGCCATGTTACTAAAGTATTTAGCGTTTAAACAATTATTAGAAAGGCAATATATTAAAAAATAGACGATAGCCTTAAG